>JBKJLH010000188.1:0-3437 GCA_046597035.1 Lacisediminihabitans sp. | reverse complement strand
GCGACGAGGAAGTCTGCGACATCGGCGTGGTTCAGTTTCTTTGCCGGGTTGATGCCGATCTCCACTCCGTGTTTGTAGCCGCCTCGCGCAGGCCCGTCGGCCAGGGAAGGCGGGCGTACGATCACCCACGCGAGATTGCTGCACTGGATCGTCGTCTCGGCGATGACCTTGTCGTCGTAAAGCTTGCGGTTGAGTGCCCGAAACAAGCCGACACCTATCCGTGCGAAGAACGACAAGCCTTCGCCATCGGTCGTGATGAGCCCACTCTCGAAGACAAGTTTCGGCACTGAGGCCTCCTCACACGCGTCCACGATGTTGGCGATGCCTTCAGACATCAACGTGCCGGGCTGCTTGTTGTTCGCCGGTCCGAACGCCGCGATTACAGAGTCGACGCCGGCAATCGCGGCCGCGATCGACAGGGGATCGAGGACGTCGCCCTTCGCGATCGTCAGCGCCGGATGCTTCGTCGTCATCGCATCGGGCCTGCGCGCCACCGCGACGACGGTGTGCCCCGACGCGAGCGCATGATCGACGACCTGTTTGCCGGTCTCACCGGTCGCACCGAACACTGCGAGCTTCATGGCGCGAATCGTACGCGCCGCAGCCGTCGAGGCACCGGGCTCAGATCGGGGTCCAGGGTGGTGCAACCCCAGTCACCAGGCGAAACGTCCCCAAGTGATTCGGAGAAGGTCCAGCGCCGATTCCGGTGTCGCTTGACTTCCCCGCCGCTGCCGCGCTGCCGGTGGCCATCGAGACGGCCGCCCGCGCGCTTGACCAGCTCGGCGTCGGGAGCGGCAGCACGCTGCTCATCAACGGCGCCTCCGGCAGCGTCGGCAGCACCGCGGTTCAACTCGCCGCAGTGCGCGGTGCGCGCGTGATCGGCACCGCCAGTTCGACAAACCACGAGTACCTTCGCTTGCTGGGTGCTGAGCCCGTCGACTACGGCGAGGGCCTCGTTGAGCGGGTTCGGGCGCTCGCGCCAGCCGGCGTCGACGTCGCGCTCGATGTCGCCGGAAGCGGCGTCCTGCCCGAGCTCATTGAGCTGGCGGGCGGTCCGGAGCACGTCGTGACGATCGCCGACTTCGGTGGCGCACAGGAGCACGGGGTGACGTTCAGCAGCGGGGACGCAGGCCGCGCGGTTCACGTGCTCGCCGAGATCGGAGAGTTGATCGAGTCCGGGCGCTTCTCGCTCCCGGTCGCGCAGACGTTCCCGCTCGCCGAGACCGCGGAGGCGCACCGCGTCAGCGAGGACGGTCACGTGCGCGGGAAACTCGTGCTGGTGGTCGCCTCTCCAAAGACGGGTCTGGGGTGATGCACGCGAACGGACGACGCGACCCCACAAGCCGAACCGTCTACGTCGTGAACGCTGCTGGTCGAACATGACTCGCGAGGACGTATCGCGTTTGCCCCGTCCTTTGAGAATCCCGGGACCGGGACCTCGCGTGCGCCATTCGGAACATCCCGGAGCAGGCCTTCGGGTCTCACGTCGCAGGAGCAGAAGGCGCGGTGTGTGAACGTGACGGCGTGCATAGGTGCGCACTGAATTGGGCCTTGACTCGCCCACCGAACACACTCAATTCGCCAGATCCGGTTGCTTTTCGTGGTTGCCAGGCGTCCCGATTGCGGAACGGCAACCGGCGATCGACGGATGCCCTCCGCCGCCGGACTCTCTTTCACCGCAAGCCGATCGTCTTCTGCGAACAACTCAGTCGCAGTGCGGAAGACGATCCCGCTACGGGACGAAGAAGCCAGCTCGTGCCACGCCGGTACAGCCTTCTCTCGAGCCCGTAGAAGGTTCCCTTAACTGACACAACTCCAGCCCGGCTCGGAGAGCTAGGCTCGCCAGACCGATGGACGGTGACCTGCCCCGGCCTCGTCAAGCACGTGCCACGAATTCTCGATGATGAGACACTCGGAGGAACCCTCGGGCGAGCCTCCCCGGCAACGGCCTGTCCTCAGCAAGAAGGACCCCACATGTCAGAGAACGCAACACCGATCGCCTATTCCGCCCTAGGCAAAGGGGTCCCTTTGCTATCGCAGTCCGGGAAACAGTTCGGCACGGTCGAACATGTTCTTCAGATCCCGAAAGAAGATCTGTTCGACGGCATCGTCGTCGACACGTCGGACGGCTTGCGATTTGTCGATCGCGATAAAATCGGCGAGATCACCACCGCCTACGTCCGTTGCACTCTTACTGACGAGCAGGCGGCAGCATTGCCCGCGCCTTTGGGCAACCCCACCTTCGCGGCAGATCCATCACAGGATGCCGGCACGTCGCTGCACGATCGATTCGGTCGAATGTTCGGCCGAGGGAGATGGACCCAAGGTAACTGACCGACATCGACACCCCCATTTCTTGGGATGTTGCGAGGACCGCTCGAACCTATTGAACCCGTTTACGGCGACGTTCCCGCGACTCACAGCCGCAGGGATCGTTCCGCAGCCCGATCCCCTGCGGGACGGTGACAGGCGCATCTGGTTCACGATCGCGCCCCCCATGCTGCTACCCGTAGGGCGCGCAGTGGGCCGACTATCGGAACAATCGTGCACTCTTGTCGAAGGGCTGGCCGGGACTTGGTCCGATTCCATCTATCCGTTCGTGATTAGGGCGTCTTCGCAATGCTGGGCGAGACGACCATCTCGACTTCAATTGGTCGAGGCACTCCGCCAGATCGGATGCTGAGTTCGGGCGAGCCGATGACGGTCGCGGCCCATCTGGTTGTCAAAGCGCGCGTTGACCACTACGAGATCGTCGTCCTCAACGATCGCGGCCGTCACGGGAAGTAGCCGAGTTCGGCGGTTGTCCTAACCAGCACCGGTCGTTTCGTAATCTTCGACCCGTGCCTGCATCAGCGCCTTCAGGAGTTCGGTTGGCAGATCGCGGTCGTAGAGGAACTTGATGAAGCCCTCACCGGCCTCGTAGCCGGTGGCCTCGACCGCGGACTTCTGGGTGGCGAAGAACGGCGGCGAGAATCGCAGCGAGCAGTGGTTCTTGAAGTTCTGAAGCATCCATAGGTTCGTCTTCCCGTCGCGGACATACGCCGGCAGGTTCCACTTCAGTTCCTCCCGCGCCTCCGGATCGGCGTCGAGGCTCAGAGTCCTGAGCGCCTCGAGATGAGGCCGCTGGACGTCGTTCAGTTGAGCGAAGAAGTCATCGACGCTTGTCCGCGTGGGCATGGGCATCGGCCTATCGTAATGCCCTGCTGGATTGTGCATCGCGGGCTACATCTGGACATCTCTGCCGCCGACAGCGTGCGCCGTGTTCCAGTGGCCGATCGTGACCGGTCACCGATCCTCCTACGAGAACGGCACCGACTTTGGATACCCTGCTGGACAGGAACCTCCCGTCCGGTCGCCGCGTCCAGCACCTGTCGTGCGGTCAACCTGGGCAGGGCTGACAGCGGACACGAGAAACTGCCCATAGACGGCCACGAAAC
>JBKJLH010000144.1:0-13492 GCA_046597035.1 Lacisediminihabitans sp. | reverse complement strand
GATCACCGACACCTTCGGAGTGGACGCCTTCCGCTATTACTTCATGCGCGCCATCAGCTTCGGGCAGGATGGTTCCTTCAGCTGGGAGGATCTCTCCGCCCGCTACCAGGCGGAGCTCGCTAACGGCTTCGGCAACCTGGCCTCGCGCGTGATCGCGATGGTCACGCGCTACCGCGGGGGAGTCATCCCGACGGATGTCCGACTCACCGATACCGACAAGGTGATCTTCGCGACCGGACTGCGGGTGACGGCGGAGGCGGATGCCGCGATCGAGCGTCTTGCCATCCATGAGGCGCTGGCCTCGATCTGGACTCTCGTCGACGAGCTCAACGGCTACATCACCCTTCAGGAGCCGTGGGCGCTGTCGAAGGATCCGGCCGACTCCGAGCGGCTCGAAGCCGTGCTGTTCACGATCGTGCGCGGTCTCGGCACTCTCGCCGTACTGCTCTCGCCGGTGATCCCGGAGGCCGCTGCCAAGCTATGGATCGCTCTCGGCGGCACGGGCGAGGTCACCGACCAGAACGTGCGGGCCGCCTCCGAGTGGGCTGGCGGACCGGCGGTCTCGCCCCTTGCGAGCTCCCTGTTCCCCCGCATCGAGCAGTCGGACACCGCACCGACGACATGACCAGCAAGGAGCACAGCATGCCAAAGTCCGTTAAATTCGGCAGATACGGCGGAACTGAGGTGCTGGACGTCGTCGAGGTGGATGTCCGGCCGCCGGGCCGGCGCGAAGTGCAGGTCTCGGTGGTGAGCGCCGCCATCAACCCGGGGGAGATCCAGGTGCGGGAGGGGCGGATGCACGACGCATTCCCCGCACACTTCCCGGAGGGGCAGGGCAGCGACTTCGCGGGTGTCGTCACCGCGGTCGGCGAGGGTGTCGACTTTCCGCGGGTCGGCGACGAGGTCATCGGCTTCTCGGACGGACGCAATGCCCAGGCGGAATTCGTGACGATCGAGGCGAGCCGGGTCATCCCGAAGCCCCACTCGGTCGGCTGGAACGAAGCGGCGAGTCTCTTCGTGGCCGGAACCACGGCGCGCGCCTGCATCATCGCGGTCGATGTGCGACCCGGAAACACCGTGGTGGTCGCCGGGGCAGCGGGCGGGGTCGGCATCATCGCGACCCAGCTCGCCGTGCTCGCGGGAGCCGCCGTGGTGGCAACGGCGAGCGAGGAGAACCATGCCTACCTTCGAAGCCTCGGTGCCATCCCGGTGGCTTATGGTAAGGGCCTGGCCGACCGCATCCGCAAAATCGTCCCGGATGGCGTGGATGCCTTCATAGACGCGCACGGCGATGGCAACGTGACGGTTGCGATCGATCTTGGGGTGTCGAAGGACCGTATCAATACCATTGCCGACTTTAAGGCTAAGAGTAAATTCCGCGTCAAGGCCGCGGGCATGTCCACGGTCGAGCCGCGCGAAGTGCTCACCGAACTGGCGCGGCTGGTTGCGAATGGAGAGCTGAAGATCCCGGTCTACGCGACCTTCCCACTCGATCGGGTGCGTGCTGCTTATGAGCGCCTCGGCGCGGGACACGGGCTCGGTAAGATCGTGCTCGAAGTGCGCCCCGCCGACTCGGTCTGACGGCCGGCACAGGGAGCCCGGTAGAATTCGGGGATGTCCGACCAGAGCTATCCGCCGCTCCCGCCGGCGCTCACTGTCGGCGTCTACGACAATCACACCCACCTCGATCCCGTAGTCGGCTCGGGCGAGCGATCGGAATACCAGCTCGACTATCGGGAGCAGCTCGACCGTGCGTCGAGCGTCGGCGTCCGCGGCGTCGTTCAGGTGGGGGGAGACCTCGAGACCTCGCGCTGGTCGGCCGAGATGGCGGCGCGCGAACCGCGGATGCTCGCAGCCGTCGCCATCCACCCGAATGAGGCCCCCCGCTATGAGGCCGCGGGACAATTGGATGCGGCACTCGCCGAGATCGACGACCTCGCCGGGCGCCCCCGGGTGCGCGCCGTCGGCGAGACCGGACTCGACTTCTTTCGCACCGGTGAGAGCGGGCACGGCGCGCAGTACCGCTCTTTCGAGGCGCATATCGCCATCGCGAAGAAGCACGACCTCGCACTGCAGATCCATGATCGGGATGCCCACGCCGAAGTGATCTCAACGCTCCGACGCAACGGCGCACCCGAGAAGACCGTGTTCCACTGCTTCTCCGGCGATGCCGATATGGCGCGCCTTTGCGCCGACAACGGCTGGTACCTCTCCTTCGCTGGCACCATCACTTTCAAGAACGCCGGTAATCTCCGCGACGCTCTTGCCGCGATTCCCCGCAGCCAGATCCTGATCGAGACGGATGCCCCGTATCTGACCCCCACTCCCTACCGGGGCAGCCCGAATGCGCCGTACCTCATCCCCACCACGCTGCGATTCATGGCCGATCACCTCGAAACGGATGTCGCTCTGCTCGCCGCGCAGATCACTTCGAACACCGAGCTCGTCTACGGCAGCTGGGATGCGGAGCCGGTCAGCTCCGAAATCGGCTCGCCCTACGACGAGGCCATCGACTCATCCGACCTCGCGTGAGTCTGCTCGGGCCCGCGGAGATCCGCGATCTCGCCGACCTGCTCGGCATACAGCCGACCAAGAAGCTGGGGCAGAATTTCGTCATCGATGCCAACACCGTGCGACGTATCGTCACGGCCGCGGGAATCGTGTCCGGCCAGAGCGTGGTGGAGGTCGGGCCGGGGCTCGGTTCCCTCACCCTGGGGTTGCTCGAGACCGGGGCATCCGTCGTCGCCGTCGAAATCGACACCCGGCTCGCGACGCAGCTGCCGATCACCGTCGAGAAGCGTCAGCCCGGTGCGCCGCTCATCGTGATCACGCAAGACGCGATGACGATCACCGAGCTGCCGCACCACCCGACGAGCCTCGTCGCCAACCTGCCCTACAACATTTCGGTGCCGGTGCTGCTGCACTTCCTCGAGCACTTCCCCGAGCTGCAGACCGGCCTCGTGATGGTGCAGGCCGAGGTGGGGCAGCGCATCGCGGCCGACCCAGGGTCGAAGATCTATGGCAGTCCGAGTATCAAGGCGGCTTGGTATGGCAAGTGGCGCACCGCTGGGCAGGTGAGCCGTCAGGTCTTCTGGCCGGTGCCGAATGTGGACTCGATCCTGGTGCGGTTCGATCGTGGCGAACTGCCGGGTACCGAGGCGGAGCGCCTCGCGACCTTCGCCCTGGTTGACGCCGCATTCCAGCAACGACGCAAAATGCTACGCCAGTCGCTCTCGGTCGTGCTCGGGACCAGCTCCGCGGCATCCGCTCGGCTCGAAGCGGCGGGCGTTGCCCCGACCGCCCGGGGGGAAGAGCTGACCGTCACCGACTTCCTCGCCGTCGCTCGTACCGGTGTTCGGGGAGGAGCGTAAAGCAGGCTGCGAGGTGTCGGCTAAGTTGGACTAATGACCTCCGCGGCCGCTCCGAAGGTGGTGCACGCACGAGCACCGGGCAAGATCAACGTGTTCCTCAAGGTTGGCGCTCTGCTCGAGGATGGCTTCCATGACGTCGCTACCGCCTACCAGGCGGTCTCGCTGTATGAGGACATCCGAGCCATCGCCGCCGACGACTTCTCGGTGACCTTCACCGGACCGATCGACACCTCGTCGCTGGCGACTGACGGGTCGAACTTGGCGATCAAGGCAGCGACAATGCTCGCTCACCGAGCGGGCTATCGGGGAGGCGTGCATCTCGAGATCGAGAAGCATGTTCCGATCGCGGGCGGAATGGGCGGCGGATCTGCGGATGCCGCGGCCACTCTTCTGGCCTGTGACAGCCTCTGGGGCACCGATCTCAGCCGCGAAGACCTGGTGGAGCTCGCGACCAAGCTGGGCTCCGACGTGCCGTTCGCCTTCACTGGCGGCACAGCGATCGGTACCGGCCGCGGCGACCAGCTGAGCCCAGCGCTCGCCAAGGGTAGCTTCCAGTGGGTGTTGGCGCTCGCCGACTTTGGCATGAGTACTCCGCTGGTCTACAGCGAACTCGATCGCCACCGTGACCGGCACGCGCAAGACATCTTCCCCGCCTCGACTCAACCTCAGGTGGATCCCAACGTGCTCCAGGCCCTTCGTGCGGGGGATCCGCGCATGCTGGCCGAAGTGCTGCACAATGACCTGCAGGCGCCTGCCCTACACCTCGATTCGCGGCTGGGCGCCGTGATCGAGTGTGGCGAAGAGAACGGCGCTCTCGCCGGCATGATCTCCGGATCCGGCCCGACAGTGGCGTTCCTGGCTGCGGACCTGGATGCCGCCCTCGAACTGCAGATCGCGCTCAGCGCTGCCCGCCTCACGGTGGTGCGGGCGACCGGGCCGGTACACGGGGCTCGACTCATCGGAGCCTGAGGCGGTCGATGAGCACTCGGTAGCAGCCGCGGCCTTGGCCATCCGAGTTCCTGCTGTTGAACGTGAATGCCAGTGAAAATTTGCTGGCGAATCTGCTCTGAAGGTAACGCACGAACGGCCCGCTGCGAGAAACGCAGCGGGCCGTTCGTGAGGAGCTTGTGACTACTTGGCGATCACCGTGATGGTGGCGATGCCGACGAGCAGCTGAGACTTGACGGCATCCGTCTTGAACGTCTTGTTCAGGAGGCCGGCGGCGTCAGCGGAGATGTGAACCGTGGTGCCGGTGAGTACTGCGTTGTTGCCGTCCATCTGGAGGGGCTTGAGGGTTCCACCGTAGAGGTTGAACAGGTCAACCTGAGTGGCGGCGGAGGTGCCGTTGACCGAGACGTCACCGAGCAGGATGGACTTGCCGGGGTCGATGGTGAAGTTGGTCAGCTCGACTTTGGTGCCACCGGCGGTCAACGAGAAACCGGATCCCTCGTGCTTGATGATGCCCTGAACATACGGGCGGGTCTTGCCGGCCGGGTCGTAGTAGTCCACGTTTCCGCCGGTGATGGGGAAGTGCAGGCTACCAGCGGTGAGCGTCGCGGTTCCGACGGTTCCGGGGGTCAGGCCGAGGGTGGTGAGGGCGGACGCGAAGCCCGCGTCGAGGAGGACTGCGGTGTCGACACCGGTGAGGGTCGGGATGGAGGCGAGCGGCTTCTGGACGGCGGGAGCCGAGGAGGCCGTCGGGCTGGGTGAGGTGCTGGTGCTTGCGGTGCTCGAGCAACCGGCGAGGCCAGCGACGAGAAGTCCGGCGGTGATGACTCCGACTGTGACTTTGTGGAAATTGCGCATGATGTGATCCTTAGGTTTTGGCCTGTCCTTGGTGACAAGCGGTTCTGGGTATTGGTTCGGCCCCCCTCGCCAAAGGGTTTGGAATTGGCTCAGGCTGTTACCGTTCCGTTACAGTTCCCAGCAAACGTCCAGCCGAAATTCCCGGAATCACGGGCTTTTCTCCTGTTACGGCAGACGGGTTCCCGTTCGTTAGGTTTGTTCCCACTCGAGTGGGAACAAACCTGACAGAGCGGAACAGTCACCGCGTTGGTCGGCCGGTCGGCCGATTACGGCTGAGAGCGCGGTACACCGCGTAGCAGGGCGAGCGGATGGCGCAGCCGCGCGCGTCCGGCCGGGCCGGTGCGGTACAGGGCCATCCCGACGATGATGACGATGGCTGTCGCGATGGAGACCTGCGAGACTACATGGTTCGGGATGAGGAGCCGCACGGTGAGGGCGAGCGCGACGGCGAACCATTCCCACCGGCCACTCAGAGCGATGAATGGCACCAGCAGCAGGGCATACCAGGAGTACCGCGGGGAGACGATGAGCAGGGTGGTGCCGATCATGACGAGCTGGCCGAGCCACGGGGCATCCGGGTTCGTCTTCCACCACACGAGAACGGCAGTAACGAGAAGGAGAAGTGCCGCTACGGCCAGCGAGGCGGTGGTCGGCACAAAGAGTGTGAGAAGGGTGAAGCGGCTGCCGTCGTTGTAGCCCTCTTCGGAGAGGTATCCCGGCAGGTAGCCGAGCACCGCAATGCCGGTTGACGCCAGGTAGGGGATGTAAAGCACGACGAAGGTGACGACGGAGGCGACGATCACTTTCCAGGGTTGCCGGCGCAGCAGCGCAGGAGCGGCGATCACCGGGATCAGCTTGACGGCGATCGCGGCGCCAAGCGCGATGCCCCCGCGGACGCGAAGTCCACGAGAAACCAGGAGGGTGGCGACGAGCGCGAGGAGGGTACCGAGGATGTCGATGTGCGAATTGGTGATCGCTTCCGTCGCGACGATCGGACTCCACCCCCATAGCGCGGCCCAGCGCGGATCGAGGTTGCGTCGGCGAAGTGCCACGATGAGTAGCGCGGTGATCGCCACGCTCATCAGCAGGCCGGTGAGCTGGAGTGGCCAGTATTCGGCCGAGGGTCCGGTGAGAAAGCGCACCCCGGCGAAGAATATCTCGGCGGCAGCGGGATAGATGGTGGGGACCTTTGGGCGGTTGAGCGCCGTGCAGAGCGGAATGCCGCCGGGTTGCGAAGAGGTCTTGGTATCGCGAGGATCGGCGCACCGGTCGGTACCGTCGGCGCTGGTGAGCGGGGCGGGGAACAACCAATCGGGGCGCAGGCGCCCCAGCGCGTCATCCACCGGGACGTATTTGTACGGCGAAATGCCGGCGTTTTGCACGATGCCATCCCAGGCATACCTCGCCGAGTCGGTACTGGTGTTGGGTGGGCCCGTCATCGCCGCGCCGCCGATCAGCGTCGATCCGATGAGGACGATCACAATCGCCGGCCTGGTCGGCGCGGTGCGGAGGGCGAGGATGGCCAGCGCGAAAATCACCCAGAGGGCAATGGTGCATGCGATCAGAGCGGTGGGATGGTCGCGGTCGAAGTAGCCGAGAGCGGTCACCGAATACGCCGTGAGCCCCGCCATCGCCGCACCAGCCGCGCTGGCCAACACGATCGACATTCGGGGCGGGAGAACACTCTTCATCTACTCCATACTGTCGGACCGGGGCGCTTGATTCGTGAGGCTCGGCCGGTGCCGTCCCGGAACCGTAAGGTTTTATAGCCGCGGTGAGGGGCGTCCGGATGCTCAACTGGAGGTATGCGCCGCGTTCTTCTCGATCTCCGGCGGATTCTCTCGACGCCGTCGAGGAACCCGCGAATGGCCGTTGTGCTCGGGCGCCTGCTCGGTATCGCCTTCCTCGTCTGCTTCGGCACTGGGTTGTACAGCCACTTTCTCCAGGAGCCGTTGCCCTGGATGGTCTTTCCCACCCGGCCCCAGACTCTTTACCAGCTGAGCCAGGGCATCCACATCACGGCCGGTATCGCCTGCTTCCCGCTCATCCTCGGAAAGCTCTACGTGGTCTTTCCCGAGCTCTTCCAGACCCCGCTGATCAAGAACTTCGTCGGATTCCTCGAGCGCGCCTCCATAGCGATCTTCATTGCGGCCTCGATGGTCCAGATCGTGACCGGGCTTTTGAATACCTACCAGTGGTATCCCTTCCCCTTCCCGTTCAAGCAGACTCACTTCGCGCTCTCCTTCGTCATTATCGGATCGCTGGCCATCCACATCGCGGTGAAGCTGCCTCTGATCTCGCGCTACTGGACACGCTCTAAAAGCTTCGATGCCGAGGGGAATCTGCTACTCGATGACGAGGACCTGCCTCTCTCGAAGGAGGATGTCGCCGCCGAACTCGCCGCAACGACACGGGAGCCGGTCGGGCCGATCTCCCGCCGCGTCGATGGTCTCACCGGCCGGGTCTTCGACTGGATCGACAGCGCACCACTCCGCGTCGACTCTGCGAAGCAGGCGCGGGTATCCCGCCGCGGATTCGTCGCGACGATCGCGGTGGCCACGGCTGCTGTCGTGGCACTGACCGCGGGGCAGTCGTTCCGAGTCCTCGACGCGATCAATGTGTTCGGGCCGCGGAAGAACTTCGTCGGACCGAACAACCTGCCGATCAACCGCACCGCTCAGGCAGCCCAGGTGACGAATGCCGACACCGGCGCCGACTGGGCGCTTTCGGTGAGCCGCGGTGCTGTCGTCAAGACCTTTACCCGGGCCGACCTCGAGACGCTGACCCTGCACACTGTCGACCTTCCGATCGCCTGCGTCGAGGGGTGGAGTCAGATGGCGTCGTGGCGCGGGGTGCGCCTCCGCGACCTGCTGGATACCGTCGGTGCGCATCCCGATGAAGACCTGCGGCTCACCAGCCTGGAGAAGAGGGGTGGATACCGGGTGACCGAGATGAGCCACGAGTTCGCGCAGGATGACCTGACCCTCGTGGCGCTCGAACTCAACGGCTCGACGCTCGATGCCGACCACGGATTCCCGGCACGCATGATCGCTCCCGGGCGCCCCGGGGTGCTCCAGACAAAATGGCTGTCGAAACTCGAGGTGATTTGATGTCCAGTGACGTCACACATGATGATCTGGCCCACGCCGGGCCGATGAAAGCGTGGCGAACTGCGCTGGTAGTAGTGGGAATTGTGCTACTGCTTCTCGGCGCCTATGTGATGTTCGACACCCTGAACCCGACCAAGATCGCCGGGGTCGCGCTGTGGTTCTTGCTCGCGCTGATCGTGCACGACGGCATCATCGCCTCGATGACTTTCGGGGTGGCCTTCCTGATGCGTAAGGCCGGCCGTGCGGTACCGATCGCGGTCCTCGCAATCGTGCAGGCCGGCCTAGTCGTCTGCTCCGTCTTCGCGATCATCGTGCTGCCAGCCGTGTACAAGAAGTCCATCGGGACGAAAAATGTCACCGTCCTGCCGCTCGATTACGGACCCTCGCTTGTCATCCTCTGGGGAGTTGTCGTGGTTCTCACGGCTCTTAGCGTGGTCGGTTACACCGTGTTGGCAAGACGGCAGAAGAGCCGACCGTCGATCTCCCAGGCCTGAGCGAGCCGCAGCCCGATCTGCTTGGCGCGACTCACAAGAGCGGTTTCGCCGATCTCGGCCCAGGGAAATGAGTCGCTCTGATGGCCGTTGATGTCCACGATCGCGCCGTCATACATGTGGTCGCGAATCGGATCGTGGTGCACCTCGACAATGATCGAACCATCGATGGCGATCAGTTCGGTGCAGCGTTCGAGCAGGGCGGAGGGGTCTCCGCCAATGCCGATGTTCCCGTCGATCAACAGCACAGCGCCCCAGAGCCCTTCGCGCGGGAGCCGCTCGAAGACCGAGCGTTTGAGTACCATCAGGCCGTACTCGCGGGCGATCTCCACCGCGGTTTCCGACACGTCGATGCCGAGTGCAGTGAGTCCCCGGTTCATGGCGGCACGCACCATGCGCCCCGGCCCGCAGCCGATGTCGAGTACGGCACCGTGCACGCCGTCGAGGAGGTCGAGGTCTGCAGCATCCGCCGCGTCGTTCCAGCGGGAGACTTCCATGGCGCGGGACGGGGTCAGCGATTCGGAATCGACATCGCGCAGGTAGAGAACCTGGTCTTCACGCCGGAGTGCGCGGGCGTAGGGCTCCATTCCCCCGGAGCCGAAGGTGGCGAAGGCAGCGTCGCTCATCGGTTCGTTCCCACCCCGAAGGAGGCGAGAGTGTGCGCAAATTCGGTGTGCGGGGCGAGGGCGGCCACACGGCGGGCGTCGTCGATGGTGTCGACGTCGATGAGTTCCGGCAGAATCCGTACACGAAGTCCGGCCGCAGTCAGCCGGTCGAGCTGACGCACGCCGGTGTCATCGCGGGACATCGGCACGCCGCGAATCAGCGACCCGTCGGGCTCTGCCATCCCGATCGTCCAGTAACCGCCATCATTGGCGAAGCCGAGATAAGCATCGGTGTCACTGGGCCATTCGGTGAAGAGCGGTGCGAGTATCGCGGGATCCAACTGGGGTGTATCCATGCCGACGAGGACGGTCGGTCCCTCACACTCGTCGAATATCGCTCCGAGACGCATGTCCAGATCTCCGCTCACTTGATGTACCACATCATAGGATTCGGAGCCGAGCGGAAATAGGTTGCCATCGAAGAGCAGAATTCTTCGGGACGCGTCAAGCGCACTGACCGCGCGGAAGGTGTCGGCCAGGCTGGCGGAGGCGAGGGTTGCGGCCTGTTCAAGGCTGAGCGGGGGGTTCAATCGCGTCTTCACCCGCCCGGCAATGCACTCCTTGGCGATGATGATGAGCGTGGTCACCGGTTATTCGTCCTCAGCAGTCGTGACATGTCGGCGATCGCCACGACTGTGCCGCGGACCGTACCCGTGACTTTAGATCGACCGACGCGCGGAGAATAGGGGGTTGCTTTTTCGGCGATGGTCCATCCGGAGCGAGATGCCTTCAGCACCATCTCGAGAGGATAGCCACTGCGGCGGTCGAGGAGGTCGAGGGCGAGCAGGGCTTCCCGGTTCGCCGCTCTCATCGGTCCGAGGTCATGGAGCGGCACTCCGGTGGCCCGTCGCATCAGCCACGCGAGGGCGAAGTTCGCGAACCGGGCGTGAAGAGGCCAGGCTCCGCGGGTGGTCGGTCGTCTTCGGCCGAGGGCGAGGTCCGCAGTGCCGTTTCTGATAAGCGCGACGAGCGGTTCGAGATCGCGCGGATCCATCGACGCGTCGGCATCGCAGAAGGTGACGATCGGTGCTGTCGCGGCGAGAAGGCCAGCGTGGGCAGCGGACCCGAATCCCCGACGTGATTCGCGCACGACGAGAGCGCCGGCCGCTTCAGCGATCTCGGCCGACCGGTCGGTGGAACCATTGTCGACCACGATGGCGCGGTACCCTTCCGGCAGCCGGGCGAGGACCCAAGGGAGGGCGCCCTCTTCATTCAAGCAGGGCAGCACAATATCGACGAGCGAAGCGGTCACACTCGCAAGCGTAGAAGGCCTCGGACGCTGAACCCGCAGTAAAGCATTACGAAATGCTGACCGATAACTGCGGCACCACCACGACCACCGATTTCCCGGCTTAGCGATCTATCCTGATCACGTGAGTACGTCATACACGGCCGGGTCCTCTCTCAAGGGCGCGTCCGGCCTGCTCGCTTCCGACCCTCTTCGTGACCGCCGAATCCTGGTGGTGGATGATGACGCCACCGTTTCGGAGGTCGTCTGCAGTTACCTGCGCTCGGCCGGGTTCATCGTCGAGAGCGTCGCAGATGGGGTGAGCGCCGTAGACATGGCCGCGCGCATCCGCCCAGACCTGATCGTTCTCGATCGGATGCTGCCGGGGATCGACGGGGTCGAGGTGTGCCGCCGCATTAGGGCAGACCATGCCGTCCCGGTGATCATGCTCACGGCGCTGAGGGAGGAGGAGGATCGCATCGATGGGCTCGAAGCCGGTGCAGACGATTATCTCGCCAAGCCTTTCTCCCCCCGCGAACTCGTACTGCGCGTCAAATCGATCCTGCGCCGGAGTATTCCCGAATTCTCTCCGGAGTCCACCATCGAGGCGGGGGACTTCCACCTCGATGTGTCGTCCCGGCAGCTGAGCCTCCGCGGTGAGCCGGTGGCCCTCACCATCCGGGAGTTCGACCTGATCGCATTCCTGCTCAGGCATCCGCGCCAGGTCTTCAGTCGCGAGGATTTGTTGCGGGCCGTCTGGGGGTGGGAGTTCGGAGACCTCTCCACCGTCACCGTGCACGTGCGTCGGCTACGGGAGAAGATCGAGCGGGATGCCGCGCATCCGCTCGTGATCTGCACCGTCTGGGGCGTCGGCTACCGCTTCGATATCGAACCGGCGGTCCGCTCATGAGTATGACCGACCTGGTGATGGTCTCCCTGCTCGCCCTCGGCTGTGCCGTCGTGGTGGGAATCGTGTCACTCGTGGTGCTTCGATTCATGACCCGTACCTCGCTCGTGCTCCAGCTGTGTGTCGTGGCGCTCGCCGCGGTGCTATCGATCGCTGGCGGAGTATGGCTCGCCGCATCCGTGATGCTGGTGACCTCGCACGATCTCACTGTGCTGCTGTCCGTGGCCGCAATCACGGGTGTCGTGTCCCTCGCACTCGCCGCGTTGCTCGGGCGCTCCCTGGTTCGCAACAGTCGCCAATTGATCGACGCAACGAGGCGTATCGGCACCGAAGAGGCGATCGGGGAACAGGTGCGGCATTCGAGCAACGAGTTCGCCGCGCTCGCCCTCGAGCTCACCGCGACGAACAGCCGACTCGCCGAGTCCCGCGCCCGCGAGACGCTCGCCGAGAACTCGCGACGAGAGCTGGTGGCGTGGATCTCCCACGACCTGCGTACTCCGCTTGCCGGCATCCGCGCCATGGCGGAAGCGCTCGAGGACGGCATGGTGGACGAGCCGAAGCGGTATTACGTGAAGGTGCGTAGCCAGGTCGATCGGATGAGCGGCATGGTGGACGACCTCAATGAGCTGTCGCGCATCCACTCGGGATCGCTGCGGTTATCGATGCAGAAAGTGTCGCTCTACGACCTGATCAGCGACGTGGTGGCCGAGCTCGGCCCGTTTGCCGAGTCCCGCTCGATCTCGCTCGTGGGTGACGGTGCCCGAGAGCTGACGATCCTCGCTGACCCGAGGGAGCTCTCACGGGTGGTGGGCAACCTGGTGATGAACTCGATCCAGCACTCTCCGGCGGGCAGCCCGATCACGGTGAGCACACGCCAGAGCGACGACGGTCTTGCCGTGATCTCGGTGATCGACGCCGCCGGCGGCATCCCGGAGAAGGATCTCGGCCGGGTCTTCGAGGCCGGTTGGCGCGCCAGCAACTCGCGCACCCCCGAGACGGCGACGGCTCGATCCGGGGGCGCCGGACTCGGTCTTGCAATCGTGCAGGGCATCGTGCACGCCCACCACGGTCGCGTCGTCGTGCAAAATGTACCCGGCGGATGCCGCTTCGACGTGTTCCTTCCCTCGGATCCCTCCGGCGCCACTCCCTCCTCCTTCGCGGCGGTCACCGCATGAGCGTGGACACTCGTCGCGATACCGGGCTGGCGCCCCGAACAGCTATAGGGTGGGCGGCGTTTGCCGGAGTGATCTCGGCCGCCGTCGTGCTCGGGGTCGCCGAACTCGTCTCGCTCTTCGCTGGCGCAGCCGGAAGTCCCCTATTCGCGGTCGGTTCTCTGGTGATCGACCTGGCGCCGTCGGGCGTCAAGGAGTTCATGATCGCCGTCTTCGGCACCGGGGACAAAGCCGCACTTCTCGCCCTCATGGGTATTCTCATCGTCGTAATTTCGGCAGCGGCCGGCGTTCTTGAGCTGCGCCGCCCGCCCTTCGGCGTCATCGTGCTGGGCCTCGGCGGTATCGTCGCGCTCATCGCGGTGATCACCCGGGCGGGAGCCACCGGTTTCAACGGGATCGCCGCCATCGTCGGTGGCGTCACCGGGGTGGTGATCCTGCGCCTCGCCATCGAGCGACTCCGCCGGTGGCAGCGGGCCTCCGAGCAGGAAGCGACCGCTGTGCAGCGGATCCCCGGGCGCACTGCGGCGGGCCCGCAACTCGAACGGCGCGGCTTCCTCACACTCGCGATCGTTGCGGGCGCGGCATCCGTTGCGGTGGGTGCGGGCGCCCGGCTCGTCAACGCGACGTCGACGAAAATCGCCGCCATCCGCACCAAGCTCACTCTGCCGGCAGCAGCGGTCCGCGCGGATCCGGTGCCAGCCGGAGCCACGATCGACGTGCCGGGTATCTCACCGTTCGTCAC
>JBKJLH010000112.1:0-19311 GCA_046597035.1 Lacisediminihabitans sp. | reverse complement strand
GATCTTCTTCGTGAACGTGCCGCTCTGCATCCTCGCCCTTGTGCTGTTGGTGCGGGTGTTCCACGAGAAGATCGAGCGCAGAAAGCACACGGTCGACTACCTCGGGGCCGGCCTGCTCACGGCATCCCTGAGCCTGATCATTCTCGCGGTGCTCGAGGGCGGCCAGGCCTGGGCGTGGAACTCACCGCAGAGCATCGGCGCCTTCGCGCTCGGCGCACTGCTCCTGGCCGGATTCGTGATCGCCGAGAAGTATGCGGCCGAACCGGTACTGCCGCTGTGGGTCTTCTCACGCCGGCTGCTGCTCACCACCGCGTTCATCTCGCTGGGGGTCGGTGCGGTGCTCATCGGACTCACCTCCTACGTACCTACCTACCTCGAGCGCTCGGTCGGGGCTCCGCCGCTCGTCGCTGGCCTTGCCCTCGCCGCACTGACCATCGGATGGCCCATCGCGGCCTCGCAGTCGGGCAAGCTGTACCTGCGCATCGGCTTTCGCACCACAGTGCTGATCGGTATGGCCGTGGCGGTGACCGGCACGCTCGTGCTCGCCCTCACCAGCCAGTCACCCAGCATCGCCCTGGTGGCGACGAGCTGCTTCGTTGTCGGGCTCGGTATGGGGCTCGTTGCCACCCCGAGTCTCATCGCCGCGCAGGCGAGTGTTCAGTGGAACGAGCGCGGAGTCGTCACCGGCACCAACCTCTTCTCCCGGTCGATCGGCAGCGCTCTCGGCGTGGCGATCTTCGGGGCGATCGCCAACGGCATCTTCCGATCGATCGGCGGCAGTGAGGAGCTGCCCTCGAGCGTCGAGGCGGCGTCCGGCGCGGTATTCATCGCCGTGGCGGTTGCCGCGATCGCGACGGTCGCTGCGGCACTCGCGATGCCGCGCACCACGGTCGTGCAAGCAGAGGCTCCTGCTGATTAGGCGATGCGGCTGCCCCTGGATAGCCTGCCCGCCGGCGTTTTCGTGCGCGCGAACGCGCCGGTGAGCGCTGCACCGGCAAGAATCAGCTGGATCAGTAGCCCCACAGCCCAGCTTGGCACCGTTGACTCGATGACTTTTTGGGCACTCGGGGAGGCTTCCGCTGACGGGGTACCCGCGCAAACGTCATAGTTGACTGTCGCTTTCGGTGGGATCTGCGCGGAGCGTTCCGTCATCTTGATGGTGCCGAAGAGGTCGGTCACGTTGCCGGCCGAGTCGAAGTTGGTGGGAACGGCGTCCGCGAGCAGCACATAGGGGTTGGTCGCGAGCACGCCCCAGAAAGAATCGAATCGTGGCACTGTCGTGACCTGTTTATCTCCCGGTGTACAACCGGTCGCGTTTCCCTGGTTGTCGATGGAGACTGGAGTGGACGTAGTGCTGGTCTGATCTGACTGCATCACGAGCCCTCCGAGCGCGAACGCGATGAGCGTGCCGATGCTCAGGGCTGCGACCGCGAGGTAGGTCGCCACGATAGAGAACAGGGGTCGATTCAGCAGGCCCGACAATCCGACACCGATCGCAGAGATCATCCCGAGTTCCGCGGCAAGGACGAGAATCGACACCATGATCGCCGCACCACTCAGGCCGCCGAGAAGCGCCGAGTAGAGCAGGAACGGCACGGACGCGGCAAGGAAGGCGAGGGCGGTGATCCACGCCGCCAGAAACTTGCCGATCACGATCTGGCCGGTGGTGATGAGCGTTACCTGTGTGGTGGCGAGGGTTCCCGCGTCCCGGTCACCGTTGATCGCGTTGCCGCCGAGCGCTGGTGCCACCAGGGTGCCGAGCAGCAGTACGAAGTAGATGATCGTGGAGAAGATCGCGCCACCGCTTGCGGCGTTCGCTCTGCCGCCACCGAGGGCGATCGACATCAGCGCGGTCACGAGGGCGATGAGCGCGAAGAACACGCCGAGCAGCACGTACCAGGCCCGACCGCGCACGCGCTGCCGCAGTTCCAGCGACACGATCACGCCGACACCGGGGAAGAACTCGTTCATTGATGGGCACCTCGGTTCAGGTCGAGATAGGTGTGCTCAAGGTCTCCGACGGCGGGGGCGAAAGTGCTGATCGCGACGCCGGCACCGACAAGGGCGACGAGCAGAACGGATGCCGCGCCTTCTCCCGCGAGGGGCACCAGCAGCTCATCCCGGTCCACCATGATTGCGGACGAATCCACGCCAGCGGCGAAGAGTGCCGACTCGAGTGCCGCGCGATCGGCCGCCCGAATACGCCAGGGTCGCGCTGTAGAACGGGTTGCGGCAATGCTCTCGGCGCTAGCCGTGACACCCTGCTGCAGGTACACCGCCCCATCGGCCATCTCGTCGAGTTCGGCCAGCTCATGGCTCGAGATCAACACGGTCTTGCCCTCGGAGGCCACTCGGCGCACCAGCTGCCGCAGCTCGACTCGAGCTTGCGGGTCGAGACCAGACGCGGGTTCATCGAGTAGTAACACCGCCGGATCATGCACGAGCGCCCTCGCGAGGCTCAGCCGCTGTTTCTGGCCGCGTGAGAGCACGCGGGTCTGCTGGGTGGCAAGCTGCTCGAGCCCGACCAGCGCGATCAGCTCGTGGGCCCGTGTCGCGGCGGTTGAGGCATCCATTCGATAGAGCCGAGCCGTGGTTTCGAGAGTCGCGCGCACCGAGAGAGCGCTCCAGGATCCGAGTAGGTCGGGCATCCAGCCGAGTAGGGACCGCACGGCGGCGGTCTCGGTGATGGGGTCGAATCCGGCGATGCGGATGCTGCCGGCATCGGGTTTGAGCAGTGACGCAAGCATCAGCAACAGGGTGGTCTTCCCCGAGCCGTTTGGTCCGATGAGGGCGGTAACCGTGCCGGGCCCGGCCACGAAGCTCGCGTCGCGCACGGCATGAACCTCGCCAAACGCTCGTGCCACATTCTCGACGACGATGGATGCGGTGGGCTGAGTTTCCGTCACGGGCTAAACCTAGGCCCGAACCTTCTGTACTCCGAACACCATCATCGGGATCAGCACGAGTGATCGCAGGTCGATGAGGGCATGTGCCACGATGGGGATCAGGATGTTCCCGGTAGCCAGGAAGAGCAGCATCAGCAGGGCGCCGAGCACGGTGACCCCGGCTATGCCGATCCAACCCTGGTAGAAGTGCAGCAACCCGAAGAGCAGCACACTGCCGATTAGGGCAAGCGGCGCGCTACCGGTGGCTCCAAAGATCAGGGCCGGTAATGCCAGGCGGAACAGCAGTTCCTCGAAAACTCCGGCGTTCACCGAAAGCAACACTCCGAGCACGAGCTCCGGTCGATTACGGGGGAGAAGAGCGCCGATGTCGCCGATTGTCGGCACGAACTCGGATCGGCGCGCGAGTGCCACCGCCGCGATCGTGCCGCCGACGAGGGCAATGCCGAATCCCGTAGCGATGCCGGGCAGCAGACCCCCGGAACCGGAGAGCAGCGCGCGCCACCACAGGCCGATCGGTGAACGTTCGACCTCCCGCTGAAGCGACGGTATGAACTGCCAGGACAGCAGCAGAATGGTCCCCGATGCGCCGCCGAACAGGATGAGGGAATCGAGCAACCATTTGCGCATCATCCGCTGCCGGTTGTGGGTGCGTTCAAAACGTTTGAAGCGTTGAAATTCATTGCGGTCTTTGGATACCGCGCGATACAGCAGAAGGACGACCAGCGCGAGGAGCACCGCAAGAAGCACGATTCGGGAGGCTGGATTGTTGGGGGAGAGCACACTCCATTCTGACGCCCCCGTACCCGGTCGAAGCGGGGCGCGGCAGGATGGAGCCATGAGCGAACCGCGCAGCAGCCCTCCCCACCCCAAGCTCGACGAACTGATCGCGGTGCTCGCTCGCCTGAGGGCGCCGGGCGGATGCGCGTGGGATCGCGAGCAGACCCACGAATCGCTCGTGAAGTATCTCATCGAGGAGACCTTCGAGCTAGTGGATGCCATCGAGACCATTGACGCTTCGCCGACGCGCCGGGAGGATCTCATCGAGGAACTCGGCGACGTGCTCTACCAGGTGATCTTCCACTCCGATCTCGCGGCGGAGGCCGGCGAGTTCACGATCGAGGATGTTGCGGCGCACATGACGGCGAAGATGATCGGGCGACATCCGCATGTCTTCGGTGACGCGAGCGCAGACACCGCCGACGAGGTGGTCGCTCTCTGGGATGTGCGGAAGGCCGAGGAAAAACCGCACCGCACCAGCGTGCTCGACGGTATCCCGCAGGGCATGCCCTCCCTCGCTCTCGCTGACAAACTCATTTCCCGTGCTCACAAAGTCGGGATGCGCGACGCTGATGCTGCCGGCCCTGGGCCGATTGCCGACGAGGAGCAACTCGGTGCGCTGCTACTCGCCACCGTCTCCTCGGCACAGGCCGCGGGATTAGATGCCGAGCGCGCGCTGCGCATGAGCCTGCGAGCTCTCCAGCAACAGATTCGCGAAGCGGAGGCCATGGGGTGAAATGGTGTCCCCCTCAACCCGAATGAGAGGGACACCCAGTCCGAAATAGCTGGTTTCACTGGGAATTCCGCAGTGAAAAGCCGTTTCGGTCACAGGCCAACGGATTACCCGATCTGAAGGCCCTGCTTGTGGGCACCGCACCTGCTGGATATCTTCTGGACAGGTCTGCGATGGCGTGTTGTGTTGTCAGTTTGTGAAGCCTGCTTGCGCATTTAGTGCGAACGCCGGGTAATCATCGACGGCACGAGCTCTTTGAAGCCTGCCCCAATGGTAACTGTTCTGGCGCGATTCTCGACTCCCTGCTCGACGTGCCCTTCGAGAATCTGATGGCCGTGGAACAATCTAGGAATGGCTAGCCCGGTACACCCTCCGCGCGGGATGCGCGACTTTCTTCCCGCTGACAAAGTACGACGTGAACGGGTGCTGGCGGTCATCCGTTCCGTCTTCGCGGCTCACGGCTTTGACGAGATCGAGACCCCGGTGATGGAGGACTCCGCGCGGCTGCACGCGGGGCTCGGCGGCGACAACGAGAAGCTCGCATTCGGTGTGCTGAAGCGAGGCCTCACCGCTGCAGACTTCGCTGCGGCGACGGACGCCCTCGACCTCGCCGATCTCGGACTGCGCTTCGATCTCACCGTTCCCCTCGCACGCTTTTACGCGAGCCATCGAGCGGAGCTTCCGACGGTGTTCCGCGCGATCCAAGTGGCGCCGGTCTGGCGCGCGGAGCGACCGCAAAAGGGGCGGTATCGCCAGTTTGTGCAGTGCGATATCGATATCATCGGCGAGGCGGGCCCGCTCGCCGAGATCGAGCTTCTCACCGCCACCGCCGACACTCTTGCGGCTCTCGGCCTCACCGGCTGCACCATCCGCATCAACGACCGTCGACTGCTGATCGGCATGCTCGAGACGCTCGGGTTTGCGGCCGAGTCGTACGACCAGGTGCTCATCACGATCGACAAGCTCGACAAGGTCGGTCAGGACGGTGTGGTCGCAGAGCTGCGTGAGCGGGCAGTGGATACTTCGGCCGTCGATGCCCTCGAGCAATTCTTCCGCCGGCCGCAGACCCTGGAGTTCCTCAGCTTCGGTGAACGGGCGATTCGTAAGACTCTCCCCGAGGGAGCGGATGACGCGGTTGTGGCGGAGCTCGTGACGATCGGGCAGGCGGTGGGAGCTGTGGGTATCGAATTCGATCCCTTCCTCGTGCGCGGCATGGGTTATTACACCGGCCCCATCTTCGAGATCGTGCACCCCGATCTGCCCTATTCACTCGGCGGTGGTGGCCGCTACGACGGCATGATCGGACGCTTCCTCGGCGTAGATGTGCCTGCCGCGGGTTTCTCCATCGGCTTCGAGCGCATCGTCGATCTCGTGCAACTACCCGGCGACGAGAACGCCGGCGGCGTCGCTCTCGTCTATGACAGCGACGTGACATCCGCGATCCTGATGCGGCTTAAGGCCGAGCTCATCGCGAGCGGTCGGCGGGTGCGCCTGGAGCGCGCACCGCGCAATCTGAAGCCGCTGCTCGCGCAGCTCGGGGCATCCGGTTTCATCGAAATAGCGTCGGTATCAATGGGGGCGGTAACGGTGGCCGACCTGCGGATGCGTAAAATCGCCGCCGAGCGAGACGCCGCCGAGTAGGGTTGGCAACGCAAATCCCCCAATCTTAAGGAGTCCCGTCGTGGCTTTGATCGAAGCAGTAGGTGCCCGCGAAATCCTCGATTCCCGAGGAAACCCGACCGTCGAGGTCGAGGTTCTGCTCGAGGACGGGATCGTCGCTCGCGCATCCGTTCCGTCCGGCGCTTCCACCGGTGCGTTCGAGGCCTACGAGCTGCGCGACGGCGACAAGAAGCGCTATGGCGGCAAGGGTGTACTGAAGGCCGTCGATGCCGTCATCGATACGATCGGCCCAGCGCTCGAGGGCTTCGACGCCACCGACCAGCGCCTCATCGACCAGGCAATGATCCAGCTCGACGGAACTGACAACAAGAAGAAGCTCGGCGCCAACGCCATCCTCGGTGTTTCGCTCGCCGTCGCAAAGGCCGCCGCCGACTCAGCCGACCTTCCGCTGTTCCGCTATGTCGGTGGGCCGAACGCCCACGTCCTGCCCGTGCCCCTCCTCAACATCATCAACGGGGGATCACACGCCGACAACGACATCGACGTGCAGGAATTCATGATCGTGCCACTCGGCGCATCGTCATTCAGCGAGGCGCTGCGCTGGGGCGTCGAGACCTACCACTCGCTCAAGTCGCTCCTGCAGTCGAAGGGTCTGTCCACCGGCCTCGGCGATGAGGGTGGCTTCGCACCCAACCTGTCGAGCAACCGCGAGGCACTCGATCTCATCGCCACCGCGATCGAGCAGGCCGGCTTCACCCTCGGTCGTGACATCGCTCTCGCGACGGATGTCGCGGCCACCGAGTTCTACAGAGACGGCTCGTACCACTTCGAGAACAAGCAGCTGTCCGCCCTCGAGCTCACCGCCTACTTCGCCGACCTCGCCGCCAACTACCCGCTCGTGTCGATCGAAGACCCGTTGCAGGAAGACGACTGGGAGGGCTACCAGCACTTCACCGCAGAGCTCGGCGACTCGGTGCAGATCGTTGGTGACGACCTGTTCGTCACCAATCCGATCCGCCTGCAGAAGGGACTCGACCTCGGAGCCGCCAACTCCATCCTCATCAAGGTGAACCAGATCGGCACGCTCACCGAGACTCTCGACGCGGTCTCCCTCGCCCAGCGCGCCGGGTACACCGCCATGCTGTCGCATCGCTCCGGCGAGACCGAGGATACAACGATCGCCGACCTCGCCGTCGCGACCGATGCCGGACAGATCAAGACCGGCGCCCCCGCCCGCAGCGAACGCGTCGCCAAGTACAACCAGCTGCTGCGCATCGAAGAGGAACTGGCTGACGCCGCCGTCTACGCCGGTCGCAGCGCGTTCCCCCGCTTCAAGGGATAGTCGCGCTTAGGCTCGAGACATGACCAAGGACAGCCGCCCCCGGCACCCGCGCGCGACACGTCAACGTGGTTCGACGCAGCGGGTGCCGGTGAAGATGCCGGACGAAGCACCGTCGGGGCAGTGGCTTCGCAGCATCCGCCTCTCGGGGTTCGCGATCACGGCGCTCGTGCTCATCGTGATGTTCATCATCGTGCTCGCGCCATCGCTACGAATCCTGGTCGAACAACGCCAGCACATCGCGGCGTTGCAGGCCGAGGTTGCCGCCTCCAAGACGGCGGTAGCCGATCTCACGGGCCAGAAGGCCCGCTGGAGCGACCCCAAGTACATCGAGGCTCTCGCCCGCGAGCGGCTCGACTACGTGTTCCCCGGCGAGTACAGCTACCTCATCACGGATGCCGCGTCCGCGACCCCGACCACGGCAAACGGCCAGCCCATCAGCACCAAATTGCAGAGCACCCAGGTCGACTGGGTGAAATCCATGCTGTCATCGGTCTTCACCGCCGGTCTCACGGATGCCCCGGTGAACAAGATCGTTGCGCCGGTGATCTCCGGTCAGTCGAAATAGGCGGCCTGGCGAAGTAGCTATGACCACTCCTCCCTTCGCGCCTCCGACCGAGGCAGATATCAATGCGGTCTCCCGTCAGCTCGGACGTCCCGCCCGCAACGTGATCGGCATCGCTGCACGCTGCATCTGCGGCAACCCGACGGTCGTGGCGACACGTCCACGGCTGGATGACGGCACGCCGTTCCCGACCCTTTACTACCTTTCACATCCCGCTGCGACCGCCGCGATCTCCACCCTCGAGGCCAATGGAGTCATGGCGCAGTTGCAGCAGTTGCTCGCGGAGGAGCCGATTGTCGCCCAGTATCTCGCCGCGCACACTGCCTACCTCGCCGATCGTGAGGGCCTCGAAGTGGTCGAGGAGATCGCGGGGATCTCTGCCGGTGGCATGCCCCTGCGGGTGAAGTGCCTTCATGCGCTCGCCGGGCATTCCCTCGCGACCGGACCGGGCGTGAACCCGATCGGCGACTTCGCGCTCGAGCAGGCGGACTGGTCGCCACTGGTGTGCCAGTGTGCCTGAGGAGATGAGTACGCGAAGGTTCGTGATGGCGGTAGCCGCCGCGATCGTGCTCGGTGTCGCGGCATCCGTGCTCGTCGCAGCCCCCGCATCCGCCGACAACATCCGGGACAAGGAATACTGGCTCTCCGGCTACGGCGTGGAGCGGGCCTGGACCACCACGAAGGGCGCGGGGGTCACGATCGCGGTCATCGACACCGGTGTCGATGGATCCCACCCCGATCTCACCGGCACCGTGATCGGCGGGACGGATATTTCGGGCGTCGGCTCCGCGAACGGCCAGACTCCTATCGGTGGCGACAGCCAGCACGGCACCATGGTCGCCTCCCTGCTCGCCGGCCACGGCCACGGGTCGGGGGACGGCATCCTCGGAGTCGCACCGGAGTCGAAGATCCTTTCGGTGTCGGTGGGTTTCGGGGTGGGCAGCGTTGGCTCCGACGACCAGATCGCCGAGGCGGTGCGCTGGTCGGTGGATCACGGCGCCGACATCATCAACATGTCGCTGACCCGCAATACTCTCGACTGGCCGACGAGCTGGGATGATGCGTTCCTCTACGCGATGGAGAAGGGTGTGATCGTGGTCGCCGCCGCGGGCAACCGTGGCAGCGGTACCACCGAGGTCGGGGCTCCGGCCACCATGCCGGGGGTCGTCGTCGTCGCCGGAGTCGACCAGAACGGCACCGCGAGTTTCGATGCGTCGTCGCAGGGCATCACCCTCTCGGTGTCCGCGCCGAGCGAGGGGCTCGTCGGGGCGGCTCCCGGCGGCGGTTACTACAGCTGGGCCGGCACGAGCGGCGCGACGCCACTGGTTGCCGGGGTGCTCGCTCTCATCACGGCCGCGCATCCGGGACTCAGCGCTGGAAACGTGATCAACCGGCTCACCGCGACAGCCCGCTCCACGGGCAACCCGATTGTCTACGGCAGCGGACTATTCGATGCATCCGCCGCCGTCAGCGCGACCGTGCCGAGTGTGGCGACGGATCCGGCGAACGAGTTGAAGGACTGGATCCGGCTGAACCGTCGGGCGGTGGCCCCCGCGGAACCGACCCCGACCAGCCCTCCGACGCCCGCTCCCAGCCCCACGCCGACGGCGATCGCGGCACCGCTGAGCCCCTTCGGACGGGTGCTTCCCGCTGTAAACGATCTGAGAGACATCGGGATACCGGTTCTGGTTTACGCCGTGTTCGCGACGGCGCTGATTCTGTTGCTGGGGAGAATTTTGCGCGGGGGCCTTCGTTCTCGGCAGTCCACCTCTTTACGAGCGTCCACCTCCTTACGAGCGTCCAAGGGGTCGCGGCGCAGGCCATAGAATTGAGTTCGTGCCTAAAATCCTTATTGTCGGCGGCGGCTACGCCGGTTTCTACACAGCTCTCAAGCTGGAGCGTTCGCTAAGGCCGGGTGAGGCCGAGGTCACCATCGTCGATCCCCTGCCCTATATGACCTACCAGCCGTTCCTGCCGGAGGTCGCGGCTGGCATGATCGAACCCCGCCACGCTGTGGTGTCGCACCGTCGCCACCTCGAGAAGACCACGGTCATCACGGCGAAGGTCACGGGCATCAGCCATTCCACCAAGACCGCCACGATCGAACCGGACATCGGCGAACCGTGGGAGCTCGAGTACGACATCATCGTCGTCACGGCCGGATCCGTCTCGCGTACCTTCCCGATTCCCGGTGTGGCCGACCAGGCCATCGGCCTCAAGACCATCGAGGAGGCCACCGCGATCCGTGACCGCGTGCTCACGAACTTCGACAAGGCCGCTCTTCTTCCCGCCGGTCCCGAGCGCGACAGACTGCTCACCTTCACTGTCGTCGGCGGCGGTTTCGCCGGTATCGAGATCTTCGGAGAATTACGCAGCCTCGCGAGCAGCCTGTTGAGCTATTACCCGACGATCTCGTTCGATGACACCCACTTCCACCTCATCGAGGCTATGGGTCGCATCATGCCAGAGGTATCGCTCAAGACCAGCCTGTGGGTCATCAAGAGCTACGCCCAGCGCGGCGCCCAGATCCACCTCGAGACGCAATTGACTTCTGCTGTCGATGGTGTCGTCGAGCTCTCCACTGGAGAGTCCTTCGAGACCGACCTGATCGTCTGGACGGCCGGTGTCATGGCTAGCCCGATGCTGCGCAACACCGACCTGCCGGTCGACGAGCGTGGCCGCCTGCGTGTGCAGGCCGACCTCCGCGTCATCAACGATGACGGAGTGGTCGCTGATGCCTGGGGCGCCGGGGATGTCTCCGCGGTTCCCGACCTGACTGGCGAGGGTATCGGCGGCTACTGCGTGCCGAACGCGCAACATGCGGTGCGCCAGGGCAAGCTCATGTCGAAGAACATCATCTCCACTCTCCGCGGCGACCTCCCCAGGGACTACTTCCACAAGAACCTCGGCGCAGTCGCTGGACTCGGCCTCGGTGAGGGTGCATTCCAGTCGGGTAAAATCGGCATCACCGGTGTTCCGGCCTGGTTTATGCACCGCGGCTACCACGGACTCGCCGTTCCCACCTGGGAACGCAAGATCCGTGTCTTCGGCGGCTGGGTGCTCAACTTCTTATTCCGTCGCGATATCGTCTCGATCGAGGCGCGCGAGACCCCTCGCGAAGCTTTCGAGACCGTCGCGGCACGCCCCCGGGCTTAGCGCCCGCTCTGCCAGACTGGGAGTCGATCGCCCCCATAGCCCAATCGGCAGAGGCAGACGACTTAAAATCGTCCCAGTCAGGGTTCGAGTCCCTGTGGGGGCACTCGCTGTATGGCCTAAAAACCCCGGAATCCCGGGCCAAAATGGGGATCGTCGGGTCAGCCGGCTCCCTCGGTTTTCGCACGGCGCGCGACGCCGTCTGTGCAGGCGACTTCCTCTGTGACATCGGCGGCTTCACGATTCTCATCGGGGAACGTGGCCCGGGAGATCGTCGAGCGTCGGGTCGGGAATACGAGCCAGCGGATTGGCGGTGCCGGCCCGACTCCAACCGACAACTCTGAGTCCTGAGCAGCCGCGGCGATTGCGCCTGACTATCGTCTCGGAAGTCTCCCCGCTCGGTTCGGTGCTGCTCGAGTGCTTTCCTTGCGCCTCGGCGCTGGCAATGGCGCGATCCCCGTCACAGGCGAAGACGAGTGGGCCATCGAGAAGACCGGCCACCGTGCTGTCTGGCCACCGTGCTGTCTGGCCATCGTGCGGTCTGGCCATCGTGCGGTCTGGGTGGAACCCGCATCTCCAGGAGAACGGAAGGCGCAGGGTGTTTGTCGGGTACTTTCTCTGCGCCTCCCAGCGCGGACAATTTTCTTAGCCCGCGCAGCGAACACCCTCGAAGATCTTCCATCCGCTATTTCGGGAGAGCGTCGGAACTTTGTCTTGCGGGTGATCTGACCACTTCAAATGTGTTCGTTGTGATCTTCTAAACCTAGCCAGTGCCCTCACCATAGCGGACCCCTTGACAAACCGATACTCCTACTTTGGCGGCCAGACGACGACTCGGTCACCGTGTCGGTGATGGGTCTTAGGCTCTTCTCGATATTTACAGGCCGAGGATGAGCAGATCTTCTACTGCGGGCTCACTGGCGGCAGCCGCAAAGATCTCCAGGGCTGAGACCACCGCTTTCTGGTCCTCCGGTTTCATCTTCGAGAGGATGTCGGAGATCGCGTGTCGACGCCGAGCGGTGACCTCGTCTACAAGGGCTCGGCCGGATTCGGTGGTCCTGATCAGTACCTCGCGCCGACTGTCGGGACTCGGTCCGCGTTCGACCCATCCCCCAGCTACCATCCGATCGATCGATCGACTGAATGTCGACGAGTTCGCGCCCATTCGTTCGGCCAGGCTTCCCATTCGAAGCGGACCGGAGCTGGTCAACACGACGAGCACCCGGAAATGCGGGAGTGTGACAAAATCCAAAGCGGGGGAGACCGATCGAGCAACCACACCCAGCAGGGCGCGCGAAGCCGTCAGGATTGCCTCTGTGGTTTGAGCACGCAGGCGAGGGGGCTGATTCACAACGCTTCCACCTTCCACGGTACGGCACACCTTGAGATGCACAAATGCAAGTATTGCAAGATTACACGGTAAATGGATTTCATAGGTCGGACCTCGGGCTCAGGGGCAGACTGCGGCGGGCGGAGACGTACCGGATTTCGGCTCTCCGCTCTGGATGGTGAGGGTCACTTGAGAATCGACCGCCGTCGCCGCGCCGGCTGCTGGGGCGCTCTGCTGCACGCGACAGGCGCCGCTCGCGCTGCCCTTCCAGACGAAGCTGATGTTCCCTGACGAGAATCCGCGACTCACCAGATCATCGACCGCGGCCGACCGAGGCGTGCCGACTTCGTTCGGCATTGTGATGGCGAGTGAGCCATCGCTGGTGTAAACCGTCACTGTCGTGCCTGTGCTGACGAGCGCGCCAGCCGCGGGGGAGGATCGGACTACTTTTCCCGCGGGAAGGCCGGAGACGACAGGTCCTCCGTCGACGACCCTCAGACCCTGGCGTGCCAACGCTCCCTGGGCAGCGCCGGATGAATCTCCCGTCAGATCCGGTACCGGTACGCCCTGGCCGAGGAGCAGTCCCGGGTCCGGCGCGGGGAACGCACCTCCGCGGTACTGCGGGTCGGTGTTGAGGGATGCCAGCGTCGTACGGAAGATGTTGAACTTCGTGTTGTAGCCGTTCGTACCCGCGACGCTGATCCGCCGCAGATCCTGGTGTCCTGTGATGTTCCCCACCCACACCGCCAGTGCCACCTTGGTCGTTGTGCCGATCAGCCAGTTCTGGTCGGCTTTGTCGTCTGTTCCGGTCTTTCCGACGACGGGCACGCCGTCGCGAGGATTCCCGGACGTGCCTGTTCCTCCGGTCATCACGGCGGCGAGGGCGTAGGCCACGGTGCTCGCCACCTTCGCAGACATCGCCGTGCTGCAGGCGCGATCCTGCCCGGGAAGCTTCTTGGCCCCCGGGCCGATGATGCTGTCGACGATGATCGGAGTGCAGAAGGTGCCACCCGCACCGATCGTCGCGACGGCTCCGGCCATACTGAGCGGAGCTACCTCGTTGACGCCCAGCACCGACGACGGTACGACCTTCAGCGGATTTCCGTCAGCCCGGTGGACTCCCATCGCCCTCGCAACGGCCCGGATGTCACACAGGTCCAGCTGCTGTGCCATCGTCATGAAGGCCACATTCACCGAGTTCTCCGTGGCCCTGAGCACGGACATATAGCCGCCCTCATAACGGGAGGAGTTCAGCGGGCGGTAGGTACCGACGAAAGGCTTCGAACAGGATGCCGTGAAGGAGCTTTTCTGGAACGTTCGGACGCTCCCATTCACATATTCATTCAAGCCGTGCCCGTTCTGCAACCAGTCCGTCAGGGTGAACAGCTTGTAGGTCGAGCCCGTCGCGAAGCCGGATGACCCGCCGTAGGCCCTGTCCGTGCTGAAGTTCACCGCTGTGGTCGAGTGCCCACCGCCGAGCGCGGAGTTGTCGAAGACCTTGTTTTGCGACATGACCAGAATGCGCCCCGTGCCCGGTTGCACCGACACGGCCGACGCCCCAAGCGCGAACCGGGTCTCGGATGCCGGGGCACTCTTTCTCAGCGCTGCGGTCGCGACATCCTGCTGGGCGAGATCGACACTGGTGTAAATCTGATAGCCCCCACGGGCCCAATTCGCGGCACGTTCCGTCGCGTTGGCACCGAGCGCCGTGAGCGTGGGTATCAACCGCGTCACGTAGTCGCAGGCGAATTTCGCGTCGGTGGCATACAGGCAGCCGTTGCTTTGCGTGCTGAGGTGCACCTCGTCGGCGATGGGAGTCGCGAAGGCCTTACTGTACGCGGCCGAATCGATGTAACCCTGCGCAAGCATGTCCGCGAGTATCTGGTCACGACGAAGCTTGTTCGCGGGATACAGCGCCGGATCCCCCAGATTTTGAAGCGATGGCTGTTGCACGATCGCAATAAGACTCGCAGCCTGCGCAAGAGTCACGTCTTTGGCGCTCACGCTGAAGTACTTTTCGGCTGCGGCCTCGACGCCGTAGGTATTGCCGCCGAACCCGACGATATTGAGATAGCCGAGCAGGATCTCCTGCTTTGAATATGCTTTGTCCAGACCGATCGCCAGCTTCACCTCGCGGAGTTTGCGAGAGAGTGAGTCGGTAATTGCCGCGGTGTAGGCCTTCGCTCGGGCGGTGGGATCTTCGATCTTGACCGCACGCTGCACCAGGATGTTCTTGACCAACTGCATGTCGATCGTCGAACTCCCACTCGTGATCGCGTTATTGGCGATGTTCCCGGCTGCTGCTCGAACGATTGACTTGAGGTCAACCCCGCCGTGGTCGTAGAACCTCTGGTCTTCGCCCGCGACGACGGCATTCTTCACAAAGGCTGACACGCTATTCCAAGCGACAATCTGGCGGTCCTGGTTGAAGACTGTAGCGATTTTGACCGGTTTCCCGGCCCGATTGGCGAAGATCTCGTTTTGCTGGGACAGTCGACCGATCGTGATGTAGTCCGGCAGGTTCTGAAAGACGGAAATCGCCGCCCCGGATGCGCGACTGGGAACAAGCACCGCCGGAAGCGCCAGGACTGCAACGAGTGCGCCGGCGAGCACGCTGAACCCCACCACTCCGAGCCAACCGAGGGCGGCCTGGCGGGCGCTGTTCGCGCCGGTCATCGCACGAGCCAGACCGGCGCGGATCCGAGAGCTCCAGGTAGAAAATTCACGCAGCGGCCTTTCCGGCGGAATAGTCGGGGTAAATAACTGCAGTACTGCATCTATTGCGAGCTTACATAGATACTGCCGGGTGCGTCATGTGTGTCCCAGCGCGCCAAGAAGGCGGTGCCTTCCTGGCGCACGGGGAGACGCCGGGGAGTTCGCTACTTCGTCAGGCCGTCAACGTAGGACTGGTTCTTTGCAATCCACTTCTCAACGATCGGCGTGTAGTCGGTGACGGATCCTTTGACGTTGTACATGTCGTTTTCGAGCGAGAACAGCAGCGTGGACGGGAGCGTGAAGTCCTTGATCCAGCCCGCGAGCTTCGGGTAGTCAGCCGAGAACGAGGTGCTTCCCAGGGAGTGGATGGACTCCGCGGTGCCAAGGGTGCCCTTCGGGTCCTTGAGGTCCTTGATCGGGAAGGCGGCGTAGGCCCACTGTGGACGCCACAGGGTGACGGCGATATTCTCGTGCTTGGTTGTCGCGGACTTCAACTCCGCCAGCATTGCGGGCGTCGACGAGGTGATGAACTTCATCTTCTCGAGTCCGTATTCCGGGATGACCTTGTTGGCCACTGCCTTGGTCAGGCCCGCTCCCGGCTCAATACCCACGATGCGGTTACCGAACTTGTCGGCGTTCGCAGCGAGCTGGTCGAGGGAGTCGATCGGCGCATCCTTGTTCACCGCGACGGTGAGCTTGGCATCGGAATTCCACGCACCGAGATCGGTGATCTTGTCGCCGTACTTCTTCATGTAGTCGGCGTGAGTGGTCGGCAGCCAGCCATCGAGTGCGAGGTCAAAGGCGCCCGTGCTCACTCCGGCGAAAACCGGACCGGCATTGGCGTACTTGAGCTCGACCGAGTAGCCCTTCTTCTCCAGAATCGACTTCCAGAGGTAGGACGCTGCCTCACCCTCTGGCCAGCCGTTGAAGACCCCGATACTGAGCTTGGCCTTGTCGCCATTGGATGGGCCGGTAGACGATCCGGTCGCGGCGCCGGTGCTTGACGCGCACGCGGTGGCGCCGATCAGTGTGACTGCTGCAACGGCGATTGCCGCAAAAAGACGCTTTTTCATAGGTGATTCCTTCTTCTTCCCGAAGCTGTGGATCGGGAGATTGGGTTATGCCGCGCTCGGAACGGCCGGTGTGGCCTCGGACGAACGTGGCGTGTGTTCGATCGACTCTTCGTCGATCGAAGTTTTGGAGGCCCTGTTCGCGGAGAACAGGCGCTTGAGACCGGCCCGTTGACCGCCGAGGGAGGCGGTGAGGCGATCGAGGATGATGGCGAGGATGACAACGGAGAGTCCGGCTTCCGCGCCGAGTCCGACATCGATCCGGCTGAGGGCCTGGATGATGTCCTTCCCAAGGCCATCCGCTCCGACCATGCTCGCGATCACGACCATCGACAGGGAGAGCATGATGACCTGATTGATGCCGGCCATGATCGTCGGGCGGGCCAACGGCAACTGAATCTGGAGCAGGATGCGGGCGGGGGAGGAACCGAATGCCTGACCGGCCTCGATCACCTCGGTATCGACTCCGCGGATACCCAGCTCGGTGAACCGCACCCCGGGAGCCATGGCGAAGGCGATCGAGGCGACGATCCCCGGAACGGCGCCGATTCCGAACAGGATGATGGCCGGAATCAGGTAGACGAATACCGGCATCGTCTGCAGAAAGTCGAGTACCGGCTTGAGGATGGAGGAGACGGTGTCGGACCGCGCCGCCCAGATGCCGATCGGGATACTGATCACGACGGCGACGAAGGCGGCCACGAGGGTGAGAGCCAGGGTATCCATCGCATTGGTCCATTGGTTGAGCCCCGCTATCAGCAGGAGTCCCGCGGCCGCGGCCGCGCCGAAACGCCAGCCTTTCGCGAACACCGAGATGCCGACAAGGACGAGGAGGATTACCCAGAATGGCGGCGTGGAGAGGGCGTAGTCGAGGCCGTCGTAGAGTCCGCCGAAGACCGTTGAAATGGCATCGAACAACCCGCCGAGGTGGAGAGTGATGAAGTCGACGATGGTGGTTACCCAGTCGCCGACGGGGATACGAAAGCCGTTCATTTGGACTCTCCTTCTGCGGTTTCAAAAACTCCGTTGGGACGCTGGGCGGTCGCCAGAAGCGTTTCGGTAATGACGTCAACGGGAATCGTGGACGGTGGTTCGACCACCTGGATCTCGCCTGTTGCCGTGGGGATGTTGCCGAGGGCGCTGAGCAGGGTAACCCGGGGGATGACTCCGAGCAGTCGATCTTTGGCGTCGACGACGGCGACGGCGAGGGAGCTCTCGACGGCGGCCTCGAACAGTTCTGACAAGGCAGTCTCCCCGGTGACCGAGCCGACGTTGCGCACGATGGGCGTCAGATCGGTCTCGGAACTCTTCACCAGACGCATCACGTCGCGATCGCTCACGACTCCGAGGAATCGGCGACCCTCGCCCACGACGAAGACCGTGGAGGTCTGCAGGTCCCGCATCACCCGGAGGGCGGCACGAGGACCGGCAGTTGAGGAGATCAGGGCACGAACGGGTTCCATGACGCTCGCGGCGGTGAGCACGCGCGCCCGGTCGACATCCTTCACGAACTGCGCGACATAGTCGTTCGCCGGATCGGTGAGGATCTCTTCTGGCGTTCCCACCTGCACGATGCGGCCATCGCGCATCACCGCAATCCGGTCGCCGAGGAACATGGCCTCGTTGAGGTCGTGGGTGATGAAGATGATGGTCTTGCCGAACTCCGCCTGCAGCTCGACGAGCTGCTCCTGCATCTCGCGACGGATGAGCGGATCCAGTGCCGAGAACGCCTCATCCATCAGCAGGATCTCGGTGTCTGCTGCCAGCGCTCTGGCGAGACCAACGCGCTGCTGCATTCCACCGGAGAGTTCGCCGGGGAGCTTGTCTTCCCAGCCCGCGAGGCCGACCCGCTTCACGACTCTGAGGGCGCGCTCGCGGCGCTCGACCAGAGAAATTCCCTGTACCTCAAGGGCGTACGCGGCGTTGTCGAGCACGGTGCGGTGCGGCAGGAGCGCGAAGTGTTGGAAGACCATCGAGATGCTGCGACGACGCACATCGCGCAACTCGGCCGGTGCAGCACCGGTGATGTCAATCCCATTGATGGTCACCGATCCCGCCGACGGCTCGACGAGTCCGTTGAGCATGCGGATGAGCGTGGACTTGCCGGAGCCGGAAAGGCCCATGACGACGAAGATCTCACCGCGCTTCACGTCGAATGACGAGTCGATGACGGCTGCGGTGCTGCCGCCGCCGAGGGAATCGCGGGTCGCGCCACCCTGGAGGCGTTTGACGGCCTCTCGGGGTTTGCGGCCGAAGACCTTGTAGAGTCCCTTCACTTTCACTGCTGTGGTATCTGACACGGGATCTCCAGACGCGCGACAGTGATCCTTCGGATCACGAACGCGCTTCATGTATTAACGACCGGGTCTGCGACGCGTCCTGTGAACTCCCAGATCAAGCACTTTCGACGGTTTCCCGTCGCTGCGATCGGAGTGTCACGCTGGTGCTGCCATGGGGCAACACCGACGACGCCAGACCATACGTTGACATCCCACCAAACTGTGGAACGGGAGCGCGGACTGGGCTCTGCGGGCCAAAAGGGCCGTGTCGAGGTTAGCAACAACCTGGTCGTCGCCGCCGGATCGGGAGCCTGAAATCCGCCAGTTTTGGACTCCGGTGACCGCACGGAAACCCGCGCTGGCAGGCATCCGGACCTGTTTCAAGTAGTTGCAGGTTCGTTATCTTGGCTGCGCGATTCGGCCGCGAGAGGGGCGCGGTTGGTTCCCCCTGCATCGACAGCCGAAGGATCGGCTGGTGGGTTGCCTCCCCACCCCGTGATATGGTTATACGTGCATTAATGCAACTATTGCATAGATACAGAGAGTGAAGTGATGGTGGCATCTGTGCGGGCACGATGGGTCGAGCCAATGCTTCGGTGGTCGCAGTTTCGGTGGTCGCTGTTTCGGTGGTCAGCGGGCCTGAAACCTTTTGGGGACCGCCTGGGAGTGGCATCCCTGCAGTTGGTCCTGCCGGCTGTGATCGTCGGAGCCGGTGCCGGGCTCGCCGCGGTGGGCTTTCGCTGGCTCGTCACCGCCGCGACCTTCGTGTTCACCGCGGCGAGCCCGGCACCGGCTCCGACGATCACAGCCGGCAGGACCAACTG
>JBKJLH010000125.1:0-24340 GCA_046597035.1 Lacisediminihabitans sp. | reverse complement strand
GTTCGCCCGTACCTCCGGGCAGATTTACGCACTGGTCGGTGACGGCTCGTTCCTGATGCTGAACTCGGACATCTACTCCTCCGTGCTTTCCGGTAAGAAATTCGTCCTCGTGGTCTGCGACAACGAGGGATACGCCGTCATCGAACGTCTGCAGGTCGGCCAGGGTGGCGCGTCGTACAACAACATGCTCAGCGATGCCCGTGGCCCGGGGTCCTCCGTGCGGGTGGACTTCCACGCCCACGCTCAGGCTCTCGGGGCTCTGACGTTCACGGTCCGGGACATGGGCGAGTTTCGAGAAGCCCTGGCGGCGGCCCGGGATGCTGAGCGGACAACAGTGATCGTCACCAAAGTCAGGGCAAGCGACTGGACGCTCGGAGGCGCCTTCTGGGAGGTAGGGGTACCCACGACGAGTGACCGTCCCGAGGTCACCGCTGCCCGGGCAGCCATGGATGTCGGCCTCGCCAATCAACGTCGCGGCGTTTAACGGTTAGGGGATAAGCCTTGACGCACGCACTCATAGTGGGTACCGGCCGAATGGCCGGGTTGCGAATTCCCCATCTTGTCGACGCCGGCCTTGACCTAACGATCACCGGTCGCGACGTCGGTCGCGCCACCGAGGTCGCTACCCATTTCGGCATCAGAGCAATGGATCTCGAACAGGCCCACAGATCACACTACGACGCAGTTGTGGTCACCAGCGCGTCAGCCGATCACGCGGCAGACCTCCGATCCTTCGCCGATCGGGCACCAGTAATGTTTTGCGAAAAGCCGGTTGCAACCTCCAGCATCGTTGCTCGCGACTTGCAGACCGTCCTGGCCAACGCCGGAACCGAGGTCTATGTCGGTTTCCAGCGACGTTTCGATCCGGCATTTGTCGGTGCCCGAGAAGCGATCGCCGCTGGCACCCTCGGGAAGCTGTACCAGGTCGCGGGTGCAGACCTGGATCACACCCCGAGCCGTCCTGAGTTCACCGCACACAGCGGCGGCACTTTCAAAGACCTGCTGATCCACGATATCGACTGCCTCCTCTGGACAACAGGACTTCAAGTCCGGTCGCTTTTCGCGACCGGAACGGTGGTCGCGGATCAGAGGTACACGGAGTTAGGTGATTGCGACACGGTCGCCGTGACGCTCGTACTCGGCGAAGGCACAGTCGCAATCCTCCGCGCTAGCCGCGTGCATCCGACCGGTCAAGACATCCGCATGGAGTTCCTCGGAAGCGCTGGGACCCTTTCCGCCGGCCTCACACGCAACACCCCGCTGCAGAGCGTCGAGGGAGATCTTCCCCTACATTCGAACCCAGTTCCACAGGACTTCATCGAGCGGTTCCAACCCGCCTTCAGTTCGGAAACCCGGCAGTTCGCTTGCTACCTTTCCGGCGAGGCCAAATCATTCGAGGGTTGCACCCTCGATGAAGCCATCCGGGCGCTAGAAATTGCCGAGGCCTGCAGCCGGTCGTGGACTACCCAGAAACTGATCAGCTTCAACGCGGAGTAACTCGACCTAATTGGACGCGATCCCTGAATCCAAATCAGAGCTGAAGTCCGAGTGAATTCACTCAACATCGACCAGGCAAGACAGAATTTTTCCGGCTGGTCAACCGAGCTGTGAGGGGCGAGAAGAGAGGCGTGATCGCTCATCACGGGAATCCCGGTCGGCAAGCTCGTTGCGTTGGGAGTGATCGACAGCCCCGCACGGTCCAAAAGTGGTTTTCGCCGCGCTCACCTCAAGGTGTTTGACGCCATCGAAGAGAATGGGTTCGGACGATATCGCGAGACCCTAACCGGCTTTCGGTCGGCCGGATTTCCGAGTCGTCGCGGAGTGCGGGTCGCCGGTCGAGCCGGTCTCATCCCGCCCGTCAGCGGGTCGTGAGTTCTGGCGCCTGGCTGATCAGTGTGTGGCCCCAGCTGTCCTCGAGCAGTGCCTCGATGACCGCACCGTGTTCGTAGAGCCGAGAATCCGCCCGGGCCGGTGCCATCAGCTGCAGTCCGGTCGGCAGGCCGTCCTCGGGGGCCAGCCCCATCGGAAGCCCCATACCCGGAATGCCCGCGAGGTTCGCCGGGATCGTCGTCACGTCATTGAGGTACATGGCAAGCGGATCGTTGATCTTCTCGCCGATCCGGAACGCCGTCGTGGGCGCCGCAGGGCTGATCAGGATGTCCGCTTTCTCGAAGGCTGCAGCGAAGTCACGCTGGATAAGAGTACGCACCTTCTGCGCGCTGCCGTAGTACGCGTCGTAGTAGCCGGCGCTCAGGGCGTAAGTACCGAGGATGATGCGGCGCTTGACCTCCGGGCCGAAACCTGCCTCACGGGTAGCGGCCATGACGTCCTCGACCGTCCCTCCCCCCACAGGGTTCACGCGGAGTCCGAATCGCACAGAATCGAACTTCGCGAGGTTGCTGGATGCCTCGGCCGGAAGAATCAGGTAATAGGCGGCAACCGCGTACTCGAAGTTCGGTGCGCTGACCTCGACGATGTCTGCTCCGTTGGAGGCGAGCAGCGCCAGAGTCTCATGGAAGCGCTGGCTGACCCCGGCCTGAAAGCCGGGCGCGTCGAGCTCCTTAACGACCCCGATCTTCACGCCGTTGAGGTGACGCTTGCGCTGACCGGCCTTGGCCGCCGCCGCAAAACTCGGCCATTCGTCTCGGAGGGAAGTGGAATCTCGTGGATCGTGACCACCGATCACGTCGTGCAGCAGCGCGGCGTCGAGAACCGTGCGGGCAACGGGACCCACCTGGTCGAGCGAGCTCGCGAGGGCGATCGCACCGTACCGACTGACCCCGCCATAGGTGGGCTTGACGCCGACGGATCCGGTGACAGCGGCTGGCTGCCGAATCGAGCCACCGGTGTCTGAGCCGAGGGCGAGAGGTGCTTCGAAGGCGGCTACCGCTGCCGCGCTTCCTCCGCCAGAGCCACCGGGGATGCGGTCGAGATCCCACGGATTGTGGGTGACGCCGTAGGCCGAGTGCTCGGTGGACGAGCCCATGGCGAACTCGTCCATGTTGGTCTTGCCGAGCGGCACGAGGAAGGCCTCGCGAAGCTTGCGAACCACGGTGGCGTCGTAGGGTGGAATCCAGCCCTCGAGGATCCTGCTGCCCGCGGTGGACGGCATGTCCAGAGTGCAGAGCACGTCCTTGATGGCGATCGGAACGCCGGCGAGCGGCGGGAGCTGATCGCCGACGCGGCGGAGCACATCCACGCCCTCCGCGGTGTCGATGGCGTCCTTCGACACGTGGAGGAAGGCATGAACCTCTCCGTCGACCGCCGCGATGCGGTCGAGATGAGCCCTGGTTACCTCGACGCTCGAGACTTCACGGGCCGTGAGCAGTTCGCTGAGTGATGCCGCGCTCAGGCGGGTGAGATCGGCGGTGCCGTCGACATGGGGCATTACTGCTCCTCCCCCAGGATCGCAGAGACCTTGAAACGACTTCCGTCGTGCTCGGGAGCGCCACTGAGGGCCTCCTCCTGCGAGAGAGTCGCGCCGATCACGTCGGGCCGGAACACATTGATCAGCGGGATCGGATGACTCGTGGCCGGGACATCCGCTGTCGCCACCTGGGAGACCTTCGCGATGGAGTCGATGATCACGCCGAGTTCACCGGTGAGTTTCTCGATCTCACCCGGGGTGAGTGCGATTCGAGCGAGGTTCGCGAGGTGCGCGACCTGGTCGGTGGTGATGCGGCCGTCAGGCTCAGCGAGATTTTCAGACATAGAACTCCGTGCGTTGGATCGCTTGGGGGGACACCCGATTCTATTCGACCCGCTGCGAGAGCCGCTCCGATCGCACGCGAAGTGCAGCGTCTCAGCGCGCGTCGGCGAGTGTGCGGGTTGCGTCGGCGGATGACCCGGTGGAGACGAGGGCACCCTGGTCGAGGCCGATGAGCGCCAGGTTGCGCATTGCCGTAGTGCCGGCGTCGAAATAGCCGAGGTGCCCGACCGCGGCACCGAGCGACTTGTGCGTGATCGGATCAACGGCGGCTGCGACATCCATCTTTCGTGCCCCGAAGCTGGGTGCCCCGGGATCGCTGCCATAGAAGGCCGTATTCACGATGGGATCCCACGCGGCCTCCCCCACGAAAACGTTGCCGTGAGCAATGTCGAGTGCGGACGCCGACTGCGCGGCGGATCCCGGCGACCCGATCATAGCGAGAGCATCGACTGTCATTCCGCCCTTGGCGAGCTCCATCATTGCCGCAGTCGACCCGTAGGAATGGGTCACGAGGCTCACGAACGGCTGCGATCCGGTGCGATCCGCCCGGATGCCCTGGATGGCGTGGCCGAGGAAGTTAGCACCGCTCTGCGCCAGATTGAGCGACGCGATATCGAGGAGGCCCGGCGTCTGATAACCGATCCACGCCACTGTCGCCGCCGTCTTTCCCGCGAGTCCGGAATCAGCAGCAGAGAGCGTCTTCAACCATCCGGCTTGCTGCGTCTGGAGGTCCTGCGCGATCACTGTCCAGTCGTACATCTGCCCCTGCACGGTGAAGAACATACCGGGCACGAGATAGCTCACGTAGTCGGCGGTCGCGAGATCCCCGACCACCACAGCGGCCCGTACCTCGCCCGAAGGGTCGAGCGTGAGCAACTGGCGATCGGGCGAACCAGCCGGGCGCTTCAGGGTCTTCGTCACCTGGTTCAGGATGTCAAGGTGATGACGCTTCTCGATGAGCTTGGCACGCCCTGTGCCCGACGCGATGGATGCCTCGAGTTTCGCGACGGAGCGAGACAGGGTGAGACGATTGGCCCGATCCCGCACCGCGAATGGCACTCCGTCGAGGTTGCCGACCACCTCGGGTACTGCTGTCACGAGGGACTTCTGTCCTGAACTCGGGAGGGATCCCCACCACGTTGCCACCGAACTGGCGCGCGGCGGACTCGTGAGCAACCGGTGGATTGCGGCCGAGTTGCCGGCGACGAAGGTGGCCATCTCGGACCCGGACAGAACTGTGAGCCGATCGAGGGTCTCGCTGCCGCTACGGTGCGGAATGGGTGACGTGTTGACGGGCGTCGAGTAAACGGACGCGGGATCTACTTCTGACGGCTGCGGGGTACCGAAACCCAGGATTCCCGCTCCAGAATCGGGCAAAGGAGAAAGCCCCGCAAAGATCGACGAGTCCTGAGTCGACGGATCTACGGAGACGGCTAGTGCCGAAATCTGACGGCTGACTTCGTGTACCCCGAACGCCTCTGCTACCCCGCCGAGCGCGCCAGAGGGCGAGAGGACTGCTGCGATGTCGAACAGCACAGGGTGTTTATCCAATCGTTGGATCGGGAATTCGGGCGAACACCGTGAGCAACGCGAATCTGGTTCTACCCCAATAATAGGGACGAATGGACATTTGACCTAGGTTTCTGCTGATTGGCGTCTGGTCATCTCGCGGTGTTCACTCGCGAGACTACCTCGTTAATCCGTCGTCCAGCCCGTCCGGACCCAGTTTGAGCAATACGGCGAACTGCGACGCATCGATGATGCGCACCCCCAGTTCCTCAGCTTTCGTCAATTTAGAACCGGCACCCGGGCCCGCCGCCACGAAGTCGGTTTTCTTCGAAACGCTGGATGCAGCCTTACCGCCCGCGGCAATAATCGCTTCGAGTGCGCCCTCCCGTGTGAAGCCCTCGAGGCTCCCCGTGGCAACCACGATGATGCCCGAAAGAGGCCCACCGGCCGCGGTGGCCGCGCCGGGACCGGCGTGACCGGGAATGCGCAGCTGCACCCCGGCATCCGACCATCGGTCGATGATCTCGACATGCCAGTCAACGGCGAACCAGTCGACGAGCGAATCGGCAATGATTCCGCCGACCCCGTCGACAACCGCCAGTTCCTCACGCGTCGCCGCGCGAATAGCCGCGACCGAGCCGAAATACGCGGCGAGCGCGCGGGCCGCTACCGGACCGACATGCCGGATGCTGAAGGCAACGAGAATACGCCACAGATCCTTGGTCTTCGCCAGTTCGAGCTCAGAAAGCAGCTTCTCCGCCGCCGAGGATGGCACCGACTCCTCGTCCCCCGCGAACTCGGATGCGTCCGGATCGAACACCGGATCCGCTCCTTTTCCGGTCTTCTTACGCTTCTTACGGTAGGGAGTCTCGGTGCGCTCGGAGCCATCGGGGTTCAGCGTGATGAGCCCGGTCTCGTAGTCACGCACCCGGACCGTGATCGGAAAGATGTCTCGAAGGGTCAGCGAAAACAGCCCGGCCTCGGTCACTAGCGGTGGGTCAGCCGGAATGTCGGGCTGGGTGAGCGCTGACGCGCCCACCTCTCCGAGCCCTTCCACATCGAGCGCACCCCGGGATCCGACATGCTCGACGCGTCCGCGAACCTGGGCAGGACAGCTGCGCGCGTTTGGGCAACGCAAGTCGATGTCGCCCTCTTTCGCTGGCGCGAGAAGTGTGCCGCACTCGGGGCAATTCGTCGGCATCACGAACTCTCGCTCACTGCCGTCGCGTAGCTCCACGACCGGCCCGAGTACTTCGGGGATCACGTCACCGGCTTTGCGCAGCACCACGGTATCGCCGATCAGCACGCCCTTGGCCTTCACGACATCCTGATTATGGAGGGTGGCCTGACGCACTTCGCTGCCGGCCACACGCACCTTCTCCATGACGGCGAAAGGGGTGACCCGGCCGGTGCGCCCGACACTCACCACTATGTCGAGCAGCGTGGTGTTCACCTGCTCCGGCGGATATTTGTATGCGATCGCCCATCTCGGAGCGCGGCTGGTGGCCCCGAGTTCATCGTGCAGTTCAAGTTCGTCGACCTTGATCACAATGCCGTCGATCTCATGTTCGACGCTGCTCCGGTGCGCGCCGTAATACTCGATGAAGCCGGCTGCCTCCGGCGCGGTCTTCACGACGCGGAAGTGAGTGCTGGTTGGCAGACCCCACTGCTTCAGTAGGCCGTAGGTCGCCGATTGCGAGACCACGGGAGGATTCGCCCACGCGCCGATGCCGTGGACGAGCATGCTCAATCGACCGAGCCGTTTGTACATGCGCTCGAGCTGCAGGGCCGACTTGTGCTCCGCTACCTGCCGAAGGCTGCCAGATGCGGCATTGCGGGCGTTTGCGAAGACCCGTTCCCCCGCTGCCACCTGGTCGGCGTTCAGCTGCTCGAAGATCTCAGATTCGAAGAAGACCTCTCCGCGCACCTCGACGATCGGCGGATGCCCGGTGCCCGCGAGCTTCGTCGGGATCACCTTCACGAACGCGATGTTCTCTGTCACGTCTTCGCCGACTACGCCGTCCCCGCGCGTCGCCGCGGTCACGAGCACGCCCTTTTCGTAACGCAGGTTGATCGCGAGCCCGTCGATCTTGAGTTCGCACAGGTAGTCGATATGCCGGGCGGCGTTGCGCTCGACCTTCGCGGCCCACTCGGCGAACTCCGCGAGAGAGAACACATTGTCGAGGCTCAGCATCCGCTCCGCGTGGCGTACCGGAGCGAAGAGTGTCGTCTCGGCACGACCACCGATCGTCTGGGTCGGAGAATCCTGGCTCTGCAACTCGGGGAACAGACGCTCCAACTGTTCGAGCCGGTGCAGCATCCGATCATATTCCTCGTCGGCCACGAGCACTTCATTGCGCTCGTAGTAGGCATCTCGCAGTTCGAGGATGCGGGTCGTGAGCTGACCGGCCTCCTCACCTGCCTGCTCGAGGGTGAGATCTTCGGTGCTGTCTACATCCTGGTTCGCCACGGGTTCAGCTTAGGTTCGACGGCCGACGAATCGTACTGGGACCTTCGCCGGATTCCGTCCAGCAGCTGCCCTCAGGCATCCCCGCCAGCTGCCTTTCATTATTCAGGAAGGTGTGGGGCAGATGAGGCGTATGACTGTTCTCGGGAACCCACCACCCCCTTCCGCCTCTCCCGTCCCAGCAGTTCCTGAATGATGAACGTCCAGGCAGCGGTGCGGGCAGCTGCTCCTCAGCTCGCGGGCAGGGGAACCGCGGACACCGTCCTGTCGATCGTGCACTGCCCGAGCACTCGACTTCCGAGGTAGACCACCGCGGTCTGGCCCGGCGCGACACCGTTCAGCGGAACATCCGGACGGATGACGAGTTCGCCGTCCCTCACGACCGCGATAGCCGACACCGGGTCCGCATGAGCGCGGATTTGTACGTGACAGGCGAACTCGGTGAATGGATCAGCCGGCGAAAGGCCCGCCCAACTGTATTTCGAGCCCGCGACCTCCGCGAGGTCGAGTGCCTCCTTCGGGCCAACGACCACAGTGTTGCTCGACGGTCGCACCTCGAGCACGAAGCGGGGGCGACCATCCGGTGAGGGCACTCCGAGGTGCAGGCCCTTGCGCTGGCCAACCGTGAATGCAGCGGCTCCATCGTGGCTGCCGACGACGGCTCCGTCTCGCTCGAGGATGATCCCTGCCTCTGCCCCAACACGATCGGCGAGCCAGCCGCGGGTATCACCGTCGGGGATGAAGCAGATGTCGTGGCTGTCGGGCTTCGACGCCACGCTGAAGCCGCGCTCTGCGGCCTCGGCGCGCACTTCGGCTTTACTCGGCGTCGCCCCGAGCGGAAACATGCTGTGCGCGAGCTGCTGTGCGGTGAGCACGCCGAGCACATAGGACTGGTCCTTGGCCCAGGCCGCAGCCCGGTGCAGCTCACGGTTGCCGTCGCCGTCGGTGAGGATCGTGGCGTAATGGCCCGTGGCGACCGCATCGAACCCGAGGTCGAGTGCCTTCTCGAGTAACGCGGCGAACTTGATGCGTTCGTTGCAGCGCATGCAGGGGTTCGGGGTGCGTCCAGCGGAGTACTCGGCGATGAAGTCGTCGACAACATCGAGCTTGAATCTCTCGGAGAAGTCCCACACGTAGTAGGGGATTCCGATTATGTTGGCCGCTCTCTGCGCGTCCATCGAGTCTTCGATGGTGCAGCATCCGCGGGCTCCGGTGCGCAGCGTTCCGGGCATTCGGCTGAGTGCGAGATGCACGCCGACGACGTCGTGGCCGGCCTCGACGGCCCGCGCGGCCGCGACGGCCGAGTCCACTCCACCACTCATTGCCGCCAATACCTTCATGCCTTCCAGTGTAGGTGCGAGGCAAAGTGGGGATTTCGGACGAGCGACTCCTCGACGGCTCCGATATGGCGGGCGAGTTCGCTCAAGTGGAACATCTCCCGGGAAGTCGCGCCTGCATAACTCCTGCAATATGCGCGCAAGAGACCGTCCATCCCCGAAAGCACCGGTGCGGCGACCCCTACTCAGCGAAGACTGCAGGAGTTATGCAGACGGATGCTCTGGCACTCGCACCTGCTTCTCTGCCCGTCGCGCTCACCCGAGCCCGCTCGGCAGTTCGCGCGCACGCACGCTCTTCTCTCCCCACCCCTGCATAACTCCTCCACTTTGGACGGGCGGACCCGCCGATCCCCGGAGACATGGGCACGGCGACCCCACTCTGCGAGGACTGCAGGAGTTATGCACGATGGGGTACTGAGAGACGGGAGGTCCCACCTAACCGGGCAGGTCGGGGCTCACCAGTTGGAGCTGGATCACCGATTGACCGGAGACCCGGGGATCGCCGCTGAGCTGCAACAGCCAGGCTATGTTGGGCTTGCGATTGCTCGAGAGCGTGACGAGATGTACGCCGGAGGCGTCGTCGGTGGATTGACGCTGGGTCCACCCGGAGGCTTCGAGTTTCTGCACCATGGTCTTCGAAATCGCCACCGGGTCGTTGTTGGGATTGAGCGAGATAATCCGCAGCACTCCGTAGTACGACCCGGAGGATGCCTTCGCTGGTACAAGCTGGTCGGTGTTGTCGACGTGCACCACGATCTCGGCAGGCAACAGCGCCACGATGGCGTCCGCGACACGTACTGTCTCGGCCTTGGCCGCAACCCCGGTGAAGTCGTCAGCAAACACAGTGGTGAGCGCCGGATCGGCCGGAACGCTCACGGACGGCGTCGGCCGGGGCGGCGGGGAGGCGGTGCACCCCGTCACCGCGAGTAGCAGCAGCAAGGAGGCGGCGGCAGCGGCCCACGATGGACGTTTATGCATCGACATTGCGAGGGCGGGCCGCCACGTCCCGATCGTTGAGGCCAGCCCGGCTCGCACGATCAACGGCGTTCGGCAGTGCGCGCAGGAACGCATCGACTTCGGCATCGGTGGTCGAGTGCCCCACCGTGACGCGCAACGCACCGCGGGCGTCCGATTCGCTGAGTCCCATGCCGAGCAGCACGTGGGAGGCTTCCGGGATACCGGCGCGACAGGCGGAGCCGGTGCTCACCGAAATACCGGCGGCATCGAGTAGGAACAGCAACGAGTCGCCCTCGCACCCGGGAAACGTGAAGTGGGCGTTATTGTCGAGCCGCGCCACCGGATCCGTGTCACCCCGGAGCACGGCCGACGGGACTGCTTCGCGCACACCGGCCACCAATCGATCCCGAAGCGGCGCGAGGGACGACATCGGATGCTGTGTCGCGACCCCGAATGAGATTGCGGCCGGCACATCCTGGGTGCCAGACCGCACATCGCGCTGCTGCCCTCCCCCATGAATCAGCGGCACGACCACAGCCGATCGGTCGAGGACGAGAGCGCCGATACCCGGGGGTCCACCGACCTTGTGGGCGGAGACTGAGAGCGCAGCGAGACCAGTGGCAGCGAAATCGATGGGAAGGTGACGATAGGCGGAGATCGCATCGGCATGAACCGGCACTCCATACCGAGCGGCAAGCGACGCGACTTCGGCAACCGGCTGCACCGTACCGACCTCGTTGTTCGCCCAGAGAAGAGTCACCAGAGCGATGTCGTCGCGCTCCTCCAACACCCGAGCAAGGGCGTCTACTCTCACGCGACCCAGGTCATCGATCGGAACCCAATCGACAATTGCACCCTCATGGCGCTCGAGCCATTCGACGGTGTCGATGGTGGCGTGGTGTTCGCCGCGCGGTACGACAATGCGGGGGCGGGTGCCGGTGGCGTTGCGCGCCCAGAACAATCCCTTCACAGCCAGGTTCACGGCTTCCGTGCCGCCGGAGGTGAACACGACCTCGATCGGGTCACAGCCGAGGGACTCGGCCACGCGTTCCCGCGCCTCCTCCAGCATCCGCCTGGCATTCTGGCCCTGCGAGTGGATGGATGACGGATTGCCGACGATACCGAGAGCCGCCGTATACGCCGCGATTGCCTCGGGGAGCATCGGTGTGGTGGCGGCGTGGTCGAGATACACGGGCACCGACGAACCTCCAGTTGCGAACACCCCGTAACCTGAACGACTCACGGACTCTCTACTCTAGAACTTATGTTTGTGACCGATCCGACTGTTGATCCGCCAATTGCGGCGATCGCACCTCGCCTGGATCCGCTCCGGGACCTCGGCCTGCGCTCCACGCCCAGCGGTGGCATGTTGCGGGTGTGGTCGGCGAATGCCACGTCGATCGAGTTGTGCATCTATGGAAGCAAAGACCCCAACTGGGTGGCCGAGAGCATCCAGCTTGAGAAGGATGACCACGACGTCTGGTCGGGCTCCTCCCCCGATCTTGTGGCAGGCACCCGCTACTCACTGCGAGCGAGCGGACCCACCGGGCCGACCCATAGGTTCGACTCCGATCTGCACCTGATCGACCCCTATGCCCGAGGACTCGCGCGCACCTCCTCCGGGGACTGGCGGTGCTACGTACAAGATGACGCGTTCGACTGGGCCGGCACTACGAAGCCGAACGTCTCACTCGACCACACTGTGCTCTACGAGGCACACGCCAAGGGCATCTCCAAGCTCAACCCGGCCGTGCCAGAAGAGCTTCGCGGCACCTACGCGGGACTCGCCCACGACACGGCGATCGACTATCTCAAGGATCTCGGTGTCACGACGATCGAACTGTTGCCCGTGCAGCAGTTCGTGACCGAGCAGCGCCTCATCAAGCAGGGCCTCAGCAACTATTGGGGGTACAACACCCTCAACTTCTTCACGCCGCATGCCGCCTACGCCAGCAGAGAAGCCCAGTTCGGTGGCACCGGCGCGGTGCTTCGCGAGTTCAAGGGCATGGTCAAACTCCTCCACGAGGCCGGGATCGAGGTCGTGCTCGACGTGGTCTACAACCACACCGCCGAGGAAGGCAAAGACGGCCCAACCACTTCGCTTCGTGGCCTCGACAATGCTTCTTATTACCGCCAAGACGCCAATGGCACTTACATCGACGTGACCGGATGCGGCAACACCGTGAATTTCGCGCAGCCCGCCGCCCAGCGCCTCGTGCTCGATTCGCTGCGCTACTGGGCGAATGAGTTACAGATCGATGGATTCCGGTTCGACCTCGCCGCGACCCTCGGGCGCGACGAGCGAGGGGAATACGACCCGCGTCATCCGCTGATCGAGGCGATCGTCACCGACCCGGAGCTGCAGGGCGTGAAGATGATCGCCGAACCGTGGGACGTGGGAGTGGGCGGCTGGCAGGTCGGCAACTTCCCGGAGCCCTGGTCGGAGTGGAACGACGATTACCGCGACCGCACTCGCGATTTCTGGCTCACGGACATCGGTGCAGCCCGCACGAACGGAGTCGCACCGATCGGTATCGGCCAACTTGCCTCGAAGCTCTCCGGCTCGAAAGGCGTCTTCTCCCAGGAGCGAGGCCCGCTCGCCTCGGTGAATTTCGTCACCGCGCACGACGGCTTTACACTCGCCGACCTGACCGCCTATAACCAGAAGCACAACCTCGGCAATGGGGAGAATAACCGCGACGGCACGGACAACAACCACTCCTTCAATTACGGCGTGGAAGGACCAACACACGACGCGACAGTCCTCTCGGCTCGGGAGAAGGCGATCCGCAACCTGCTCGGTACTCTTTTGCTCTCGGCCGGCCTGCCGATGATTACCGCAGGCGACGAGTTCGGTCGCACTCAGCGCGGTAACAACAATGCGTATTGCCATGACAGTGAGCTGACATGGTTGCCGTGGGAGCGCGAGGATTGGCAAGACCAGCTTCTGCTGGTGTCTCGGAAGCTTCTGGCACTACGCCGGGCGAACCCGGCCCTTCGCCCGATCCGCTTCGGTATCTTCGGTGAGACCGTGCCATCGGCCACCCAGATGGACTGGTTCAACAAAGAGGGCCGCTCGATGTCGATCGAAGACTGGGACTCGCCGACGGAACGCACTCTCCAGTACCTGGCCGCATCCACCCCCGAGTTCGAGAAGTTCAACCGTATCCTGCTGATCGTGCACGGCCTCGAAGTGCCCGAGACGGTCAGCCTGCCGGAACGTGAAGGCGTTGCATCGTACGGACTGCTCTGGAACAGCGCCGATGACAATGCCGCCACCACCGCGCACGCACCCGGCGCTGAGCTGACCCTCGCACCTGCGTCGATGCAGCTGTTCCTCGCGCACTCGTCGTGACCGCGACTCCCGCTACCGCTGCGCTCTCGGCGCTCGGAATCCACTTCGTCGAGCATGAATATGCGCACAACACGGCGAATACATCATTTGGACTCGAAGCGGCATCCGTGCTCGGCCTCCACCCGGGGCGTGTGTTCAAGACCTTGCTCGTGGATGTCGGAGGAATGCTCGTGGTCGCCATCGTACCGGTGTCGGGCACGCTGGACCTCAAGTCCCTCGCCGCGACCGTCGGAGCGAAGAAGGCAGTGCTGGCCGATCCCGCTGTGGCCGAACGGCGTACCGGCTATGTCGTCGGCGGCATCAGCCCGATCGGACAGAAGACCCGCCTCACCGCGGTGCTCGACGAGACCGCCGAACTCTTCGACACCGTGTTCGTTTCCGGCGGATGCCGTGGTTTCGATGTCGAGCTCGCCCCGGCGGATCTCATCGCCGCGACGGGCGCTATCGTTGCCGCGATCGCTCGAGGTTAGGCCGAGATCGGTCAGTCGCCGCTAGCGTCCTCGGCCGCCAGTGCGACAGGCCCGGTCGCCATTCGCTTCTTCTTCAGCGAACTCATCCCTGAGCTGGCGAGCATATAGCCGGCATAGATGAAGAGCACGGCGGCCACGAGCGGCACGAGGAGACTGCGACCCTGCCCACCAACCAGGTTGTTAACGAATCCCAACCACGGAATGCTGTACCAGAGCGTCCCCTTGATTTGCGCCTTCTGCACGGGGCTGGCATCGGAGAGATCGTTGTTGTCACCCTTCGTGGTGAAGGTTATCCGCCCCTTCGTGTCCACCGACCGCGAGATGACTCGATGGCTGACGACTTCAGGCTGGCCCGACCTGATCTGATAGGTGAGGACATCGCCGAGCTTGATTTCGTCGATGGGGGTCGGACGGATGATGATCAGTGTGCCGGGGGGAAGCTTCGGCTCCATCGATTGAGTGAGCACAGTGAGTGCGGTGCCACCGGAGATCGCTGGGATGATTATGACCAGGGCACCCAACACGAGAACGAGCACCAGCAAGGCTCCACTCACCGCGAGACCGATGTAGTGCCGCAGGCCCTTCTCTGTAGGGGCGGCGCCCTTCGCGATATCCCGACCACCCGACGGCGTCTCGATAGACCCTGTCATTCGGCACGCCGACGACGTCGGGCGGCGAGGACCACGAACAGTCCGAGTCCGGTGAAAAGGCTGGCGACCATGATCGCAGGGTACTGCAGTCCTGCGCCGGTGGACGCAAGCGGCCCGGCGAGGACAACCTGGTCGGGGAGCAACTTCACACAGGAGCCGTCCTGGGGCGACCGTGACGAGCCGCCCGTTCCCCGCCCGGTCGCACTAATCGATATCGCTCGAGCGAAGAGCGAACTCGTCGCGGCCGTCTGGATTCTACTGAGTCGTAACGTGGCCGCGGCCGACGTCGCGTTCTTGATCCAAAGGGTCCGGCTCATGCTCTCCCCCGGCATGACTGTCCCGACATCGAAGTACAGCCCGCGCATTAGCGTGGACGACCAGTATTCCCCGTCGAGACTGACGAGAATGTCGCCACTTGCCGCCCGGGCTGCGCCTGTCCCGGGAGCGATCGCCATAAAAAAAGGAGCGCCGTGAGAACGACCGAAAAGCTGATCAAACGAGATCGGGATCGTCGTGGCACCGGCCGGGTAATCATGGACAGCTGATCTTGCCGGAGTTCCCCTGGCTGTTCTGCGTCAGCGTGATGCTGATGCCCGTTGAAGTCGAGCCATAGAGGTCTTCTTTCGCTTGAACGAAGAAAGTTTGCATTGTGTTGCTCACGTCCGACGACCCGATCGATACGGTCGTTTGAGTTCCGGGCTGCGACGGAATCAATTTGCCCGAGGTGTCGACCACCTGGTAGGACAAATTGCCCGTACTGCCGTAGTTGACGGGAGCGGTCCAACTGAGCGTCACCGACTGAGCTTTTTTCGCCTGAGTACACGTGAGTGACGTTGGGTCTGACATTTTATACACCGTTTGGGTGAAAGGCGCATCAGATGTATCGGTATTCCAGGTGCTGGTGCCCACCGTGCCAATGATCGTCAACGTCGGGGTGACGGAGAGCCCCTGGGAAGCCACAATTGTGCTGTTCAGCGAAGTGGACGCACACAGCCCGAAACTATTGCCCGGAGCGGCTGAAAGTGCGTCGCTCGGCAACGCGGGTGGGGAGGCGAGGGTGCCTGTTGTGGCTCCAGTTCCCGCCGTAGTCGCACAGGCTCCCGTCGTGGTCCAGAGGGTGAGCTTCACCAGTGGCGCGAGAGCGTTGCCCGCGACCCCGCTGATCGAGAGTGTGTAACCGAGCGGGGCAGTTCCGGTGTTCTTGATCATCATGGTGCGCACGATCGTCGGAGAATGGCTGGCATCCCCGGCAAACGCATACTGGGTATCAAGTGGTTTCGCACCCCCAATCGTCATGGACGTGGTTGCTGCAGTGACTGATCCAGTAACCGAGGCCGACGAGGTCCACATCGCGGTCGCGACCCCACTTCCTGCGAGCACAAGGAACACGGAGAGTCCGACGATGACCGTGAGCCGGGCGCGGTGGGTCAGGCAGCTGATAGATCTCATTGCTGCGTGCCGCCGATGTTCAGGGTGAACGCCGGTGCGGACTGGCCCCGGGCCGCGGCCGGGGCAGTCGACGCTAGGGAAGTGGACACGCACAGGGTGGCCGAGGCGCCCACGTTGAGGATGGTACCGAGGGAGCCGGCGGTCGACGCCGTCGCGACCCGAGCCCAGGGATATGACGAGATGGCCGGGCAGTCTGCGGCGGTAGCGCTGGCACGGGGTGCGACCGCGACACTGACGGTGAGGTTTTGGGTGAACGAGGTCGGGGCCACACCGGTGAGCGACTGCACGGTCAGCTGCAGTGGCACATCACCGGAGTTCGTGACTTCGAATGTACCGTAGGTCGTGAGCCCCGGATAGAGCAGGGTCGACGGCATCGTGAGCGGACTGGAGATAACCAGGGTCGCCACCCCCGCCTTCACGGTTCCGCCGGTGATGGTAGTGCTCTTGTTCCAGAGGGCGTAGGTGCCGCCGGTCGCGATCAGGCCAGCAAAGATCGCGGCCGTTACGGCAGCAAACACCGTGAGGATGGATCGGATCGAGAAGATGCGCTCGAGAACGGATGTGTTCTCACGCATAGTCCTCACCACCCTCTCTTGACACCGGATAACATCACTTGATCGAGATCGAGAGCGCGTGTGCCTCGCCTCCCGGCCAGGCACACGCGGTCGCGGAGTGGCTCTCGCCGCCCGTCGCTAGGAGTTCTGCGTGAGCGCCAGACCCATTCCGGAAAGATCCACCGAACCGAGCATCGCCGCGTTCTCAGCGCCGGCAGCGCCGCTCACGAAAGTGATGGTCGCGGTCACAGTCGCGGTCGTCGCGACACCCGATACCCCGTTGATTACATAGGCGGGAGACGTGCCGGAGATACCGGTACCAGTCATGGCGACGGCGGTATTGGCGGTGAGGAAGCTCGCAAACGCGTTGTTGGTCGCCTGCGTCGCGGTGACCGCAGAGGCGGTACCCGCGATCGCGCCAGGGGTAAGTCCGAGCGTAGCGACGAGATTCGTACCGGTCACGGTGATCGGTACCGTCGTCGTGTAGATGAGCTTGTCGCCGGGCGATGCCTTGAATGCGCTGAGCGTGGTCGCAACCGCGGTCGAGTAGATCGTGGTACTTCCCGCAACCAAGTGGGCCACGGTCCAGCTGCCGGCAGCCGGAGTACCGAAGACCAGGTTCCCAGCGACGATCGCCCCGCCGCTGATGGAGCTCGACGAATTCCAGGTGGCAAGGGTTCCCGCGCCGCCGAGAAGCAGAGCGATGCCGACGCCTCCGGCGATTGCCGCCTTGGTGAGCTTGTTCATGATGATTCCTTTCGCAATAGAAATGTCGGTTATCGCAGTCCACTTCTCGGAATGCGGGTGACTTTGGATTGCCGCGGATGCGGCCTAGAGCCCGTCCATGGGCGTGAGTCGGTGAACCCTCTGGCCACACCGTGCTATTTGCTTGTGGTGGCTGTCGCGCCGGGCCGTGGTACTGAGGTGATGGCCGAGCGGGAAGCTTCCCCCTGTAAGAAAGATATGCGGGACAGACACGCTTGTCTATCCGCTATTAACCCCCAGAGCAGGGCACAACGATATATTGGCCTGACGCACTAAATCGTCAGAGATTTGTTCATATTCAACTAATTACTCTGTAGCTAGCGTCTAAAACAACGAACTCTGTCGATTGCGCACTCCCGTGACTGGGGTACAAAGGTAGCGTGACTAACGGACTGGGGTACACGCTTTCCACATCTCTACGCGCAGGTGAACAGCCGCGGGATATTGCATACCGAGGTATTTTCGGACTCCGGGACGGCAGCACACCCCGATCGAGTGTGGAGCGATCGCACCTGTGCGATTGCGCCCCGGGCGGGACTCTTCCGCACATGCGGCGCCGCGCGGCGCGGAGTCGCCAATGGAGCGGCGGGAGGCCCGATCGGTCGCGGCCGGGATACTGGCCTCGATCTGGCGGTTACCAATATCGCCCAAAGTCCTCGAGCACTACCGTGCCGGATCAGGGACGAATCGCCGCCCTTTTCGAACCCGGTATCGTCACCCCACGCATCCGGACCGATCACTTCGACGGCTTCCGGGGCCTCGTCCGTCCGATGTCCATCCGAGCGGGGTACCTGGCAATGTTCAGCGAGTGGAAGCGTGGAAGGCAGCCAAGCAGAGGTGGGGTTCCGGGACCCGCACGCTTGAGAGCGGAAATCCGCCCGCACACGGGGACCCGTGGTCAGAGTTACGCAGCCGGAGACGCAGTCCATCCGGCAGTCCCACCGCATAAGGAGGGCCCCCGGTAAATCGACCGGGGGCCTTGCACGAAACGGTGCGTTAGGTTGCGACGGCGATCAACCCGAGTTCCGCAGGGCTCGCCAAAAGAGCGTTCCGCGGCACGACCCGCACGTTGTACCCGAAGCTCCCAGCACGGGACAGAGTCACGGTGCCGGCGAACTGCGCCGGGTCATTGACGGTCGGCGATGGCGCGAGTTCAACGCAGTGCGGGTTCTCGAGACGGTCATTCTCGCGAGCGCGACCATAGACGACCTCCACGATGACATCCGCCGGGGTCAGACCGGCGAGGTTCACATGGGCCCGCACATGGAGCTGGTCGCCGACCTGCGGCACGGCGTCAACTCCCCCTGATTCGACGTGTGCGACCGACACGTTCGGCCAGGCGGCCGTTACGCGCGACTTCCACGCGGCCAGGGCGCGAGCAGGCGCGAAATTGTCTGCCAAGATGACGCGGTGAGCGGCAGCGGATGGCACATAAAGTCGCTCTACATACTCGCGAACCATACGGTCTGCCGAGAGCTCGAACGACAGGGTCGACAGCGTATGGCGGATCGACTCGACCCACCGCGTCGGCACCCCATCGGCGCCCCGGTCGTAGAACCGCGGTGCGATCTGATGCTCGATGAGGTCGTACATGGAGTCGGCTTCGAGCTGATCGCGCTCGGCGGAGTCTCCAGCAGAGTCGGCGCTCGGGATCGCCCACCCGTTTTCTTCGTCGTAGAATTCGGCCCACCATCCGTCGAGGATGGACAGGTTGAGCGACCCATTGAGCGCAGCCTTCATCCCCGATGTGCCGCAGGCCTCGAGCGGCCGCAGCGGGTTGTTCAGCCAGACATCCGTTCCGGGGTAGAGCAGTTGCGCCATGGCGATGTCGTAGTTCGGTAGGAAGACCATCCGCTTGCGGATCTCCGGATCCTGCGAGAACTCCACCAGTTTCTGGATGAGGCGCTTGCCCTCGTCGTCGGCGGGATGGGACTTTCCAGCGATCACGATCTGTACCGGGTGCTCCGCGGAGAGCAGAATCGAGCGCAGACGGTCGGGGTCATGCAGCATGAGCGTGAGTCGCTTGTAGGTGGGCACGCGCCGGGCGAAGCCGATCGTGAGCACATCCGGGTCGAGCAGCTGTGAGAACCATGAGGGATCGCGGATGCCGGGATTCTGCTCGCCCCAGGCGGCGGAGACGCGGGCGCGGGCATCCGTGACGAGCTGCTGGCGCATACCGTTTCGAACGTTCCAGAGATCGGCATCGCTCACTGCCGCTGACGCCCAGTCCGCGGTCGTGGTGTTGGACGTACCGAGACGATCGACGGCGAGTGCCACAAGTGAGGGATCCGTCCAGGTGGGGGCGTGCACCCCGTTGGTCACCGAGGTGATGGGCACATCGTCGGCGTCGAATCCGGGCCAGAGCGCCCCGAACATTCCGCGGCTCACCTCACCGTGCAACTGCGAGACCCCGTTAGCGCGCTGGCCGAGGCGCAGCCCCATGACCGCCATGTTGAAGGTGTTGGCGGTGCCGCCCTCGTAGTTCTCCGCGCCGAGCGCAAGCACGTTGTCAACCTCAACTCCCGGCAGAAGGTCGGTGGAGAAGTATTGCCTCACGAGCGATGAGTCGAAGCGATCGATACCCGCCGGTACCGGGGTGTGGGTCGTGAAGACGGTGCCAGCCCGCACCACCTGCAGCGCCTCGTCGAACGACAGTCCGTCGCCGATCAGGTCGCTGATGCGCTCCAGGCCGAGGAAGCCCGCATGGCCTTCGTTGGTGTGGAAGAGCTCTGGCGCATCAGCCTCGGTCAGCTCGGTGAGGAGCTTGATGGCACGCACGCCTCCGATGCCCAGCAGTAACTCTTGAAGCAGACGGTGCTCGCCGCCGCCGCCGTAGAGGCGATCCGTCACAGACCTCAAGGAGTCTTCGTTCTCGGGGATGTCGGTGTCGAGCAGTAACAGTCGGATCCGGCCGACGGCGACTTGCCACACACGCGCGTAGAGTGCGCGACCGCCCGGCAATGCGAGGACCACCTGGGCCGCCGTGCCATCCGGGTGGCGAAGCACCGACAGTGGCAGGCCGTCCGGATCGAGCACGGGATAGGACTCCTGCTGCCAGCCCTCCGGTGAGATCGACTGGGCGAAGTACCCCGAGCGGTAGAAGAGTCCGACGCCGATGATCGGCACCCCGAGGTCAGACGCGCTCTTCAGATGGTCGCCGGCGAGGATTCCGAGCCCACCGGAGTATTGCGGAAGCGCCGCAGCGATGCCGAACTCCGGGGAGAAATAGCCGATCGCCTTCGGCGCGCCATCCGTCACAGTCTGCTGGTACCAGCGCGGTTCGGTGAGATAGGTCCGGAGGTCCTGCGACAGGGCTGCTACGCGTTCGACGAAGTCGTGGTCAGCAGCTAACTCCGCAAGGCGGGCCGGTTCGATCTCGCCCAGCAGTCCGATGGGATCGTGACTGCTCGACTCCCAGAGCTCAGGAGAGGTCTCTTCGAACAGGCGGCGGGTCGGCAGATGCCAAGACCAGCGGAGATTGGTCGCGAGTTCTTCCAGCGGCGCGAGCGCGGGGGGGAGAACGGTGCGGACGGTAAATCGACGGATTGCCTTCACCGTTACACCCTACGGGCAGAAAGTGACGGTTTGCACACCGCGCCGCAACCGGTTCCACAAAAACGGGACGAGCGGGTCATCCGTCAAGGGGCAGAGATTATTTTGTTCAGCCGCTACGGTCGAAGAGTGACCAATGTCTACGAACCACAGATGGGCCGCATTCCGATCCGGGAGCTCGCCCCCCAACAGCCAGATAACAACTGGCCCTCGAAAGCCTTCGTCGGAGAGGTCGTTCCATTTCAGGCGACCGTCTTTAAAGAAGGGCACGACCTTCTCGGCGTCGACCTTCTCCTGACCACGCCAGAGGGAGTTCAGTCGAAGCATCGGATGCGCGAGGTGGGGGTCGGATTCGACCGCTGGGAGGTCGAAGCCCTCCTCGACCGGCAAGGCTCCTGGTCGTACACCATCCAAGCCTGGAATGACGACTGGGCCAGCTGGCTTCACAACGCCGAGATCAAGATCCCGGCCGGAATCGATGTCAAGCTGATGTTGCTGATGGGCTCTGGTCTTTTGGCCCGCGCCGTCACGGCAAACCCGACGAATAAGATCCTCGCGGATGCTGCAAAGGTGATGGCTACCAAGAGCCTGTCACCCGCCGCGCGGTTCGAAGTCGCGCTCGATCCCCGCGTCACGGAAGAAATCGAGAAGAGCCCGCTCGCCAGTCTCACAACGCACAGCCTGCCCCGGGAGGTGCGCGTCGAACGTAGCCGGGCCGGCGCCGGCAGCTGGTACGAGTTCTTCCCGCGGTCGGAGGGAGCGAAGACGGGCAAGGACGGGACCTGGACCAGCGGTACCTTCCGCACCGCCGCCCGTCGCCTCCCCAGCGTTGCCGGTATGGGCTTCGACGTGATCTATCTCCCGCCCATCCATCCGATCGGGGTGAGCTTCCGTAAGGGACCGAACAACACGCTGAATCCGGGTCCGAACGATCCGGGATCCCCCTGGGCTATCGGAGCGAAGGACGGCGGACATGACGCCATCCACCCCGATCTCGGCACCGTCGAAGACTTCGTCGCCTTCGTCGACACCGCGAAGAACAATGGGCTCGAGGTCGCCCTCGACCTCGCGCTGCAATGCTCGCCCGACCATCCCTGGGTCGCCCTCCACCCCGAGTGGTTCACCACACTTCCGGACGGCTCGATCGCCTACGCCGAGAACCCGCCGAAGAAGTATCAGGACATCTATCCGATCAACTTCGACAACGATCCCATCGGTATCCGCACCGAAGTGCTGCGCATCATCAAATACTGGATCGGGCTCGGCGTCACCATATTCCGGGTGGACAATCCGCACACGAAGCCCCTGCAATTCTGGGAGTGGATGATTCACGAGGTGAATTCCGAACACCCCGACGTGGTCTTCCTCGCGGAAGCATTCACGCGCCCGGCGATGATGTACTCCCTCGGCCAGGCCGGTTTCCAGCAGTCGTACACCTACTTCACCTGGCGCAATACCAAAGTCGAGCTCGAGCAGTTCTTTACCGAGATCTCCCACGAACACTCGGCCTACTTCCGCCCGAACCTCTTCGTCAATACCCCGGACATCCTCACTGAATTCCTGCAGTTCGGCGGGCCGCCGGCCTATAAGATCCGGGCGGCGCTCGCTGCAACAGCCTCACCGAGTTGGGGCGTCTATGCGGGCTATGAGCTCTTTGAGAACGTGGCACGGCCCGGGTCTGAAGAGAACATCGACAACGAGAAGTACGAATATAAGACCCGTGATTTCGGCGCTGCGGAGGCCGCCGGCAAGTCGCTCGCGCCGTACATCACCCAGTTGAATAAGATTCGAGCGGAGCACCCGGCGCTGCGCCAGCTGCGCAATCTCGACATCCACTGGAGCGACGACGAGTCGATTCTCGTTTACAGCAAGTACCTCGACGGCAGATTCACCCGCTCCGGGCGCGGCGACGCGATCATCGTCGTGGCGAACCTCGATCCGCATTCGGCCCGCGAGACGCGCGTCTACCTCGACCCCACCCGGTTCGGTGCTGACCCCGACGAGCCGTTTGAAGTGACCGACCTCATCACGAAGCAGAAGTTCACCTGGGGTCAGCAGAACTTCGTGCGGCTCGACGCCTTCGTCGAGCCCGTCCATATCCTGCGTGTCGAACTCCCGAGAGGTAAGTAAATGGCCAAGGAACCGTCAACTCCCCCCAAGAAGTCTCCCGCAGCGAAGACACCGGCTACGAAGACACCGGCTGCTAAGACACCGGCTGCTAAAAAGCCACCCACGAAGGTTGTGGCCCCCGCGCTTCCCGAGTTGCACCCCGACCACATCGCGGCGCTCGTGGAGGGACGCCACCCCCAGCCGCATGCGACCCTTGGGCAGCATGCCGTCGGGAACGGGTTCGTGATCCGTGTCATCCGCCCCCTCGCGGAATCGGTGACAGCGATTCATACCGATGGCAGCCGAGTGCCTCTCACCCATCTGGCCGACGGCCTCTGGCAGGGATTCTCTGCCGGGACCGGACAGGCATATCGGGTCGAGACGAGCTATTCGAACGGCCCGGATTGGGTGACCGATGACCCATACCGCTTCGTCTCCTCCGTGGGAGAGGTCGACCTCTACCTGTGGGGCCAGGGACGCCACGAACAGCTCTGGCAGGTGTTCGGGGCGCACTTCCGCCCCCACGAGGATGTCGTCGGCACGAGCTTCTCAGTCTGGGCTCCGCACGCGAAGGCCGCCAGGGTGCTCGGAGATTTCAACGGATGGTACGGCCTTGGCCATGCCATGCGCCGCCTCGATGACAACGGGGTCTGGGAACTCTTCGTACCCGGGCTGACTCCCGGCACGTCCTACAAGTTCGAGCTTCTGACGGCCGACGGTCGCTGGGTTCAGCGCGCCGATCCGATGGCCCGCTACACCGAGATCCCGCCGGCGACCGCATCGAAGGTGGGCGAGACCCTCTACACCTGGGAAGACACCGACTGGATGCGTCGTCGCGCCGAACGTGACCCGCACAATTCCCCGATGAGCGTCTACGAGGTGCATGTCGGGTCGTGGCGTCCGGGACTCGACTACCGCTCGCTGGCGGATGAGCTGATCGCCTACCTGGAGGAGACCGCGTTCACCCATGTCGAGTTCATGCCGCTCGCCGAGCATCCGTTCGGGGGGTCATGGGGCTATCAGGTGACCGGCTATTACGCCCCGACCAGTCGATTCGGGCACCCGGACGACCTCCGCTACCTCATCGATCGGCTGCACCAGGCCGACATCGGCGTGATCATGGACTGGGTCCCGGCGCACTTTCCCAAGGACGAGTGGGCGCTGGCGAACTTCGACGGGCAGCCGCTCTACGAGCACTCCGATCCCCGGCGCGGCGAGCAGCGCGACTGGGGCACCCTCGTCTTCAACTTCGGCGACTCGCAGGTGCGCAACTTCCTGGTTGCGAACGCGAGCTACTGGCTCGAGGACTTCCACATCGACGGACTCCGTGTCGATGCCGTTGCCTCGATGCTCTACCTCGACTACTCGCGGGAAGCGGATGACTGGCTGCCCAACGTCAACGGCGGGCGGGAGAACCTCGAGGCGATCAGCTTCCTGCAGGAGGTGAACGCCACCGC
>JBKJLH010000105.1:0-5128 GCA_046597035.1 Lacisediminihabitans sp. | reverse complement strand
CGTGCCAGCGCACCCCGGTGGAATCGCCGATCGCCTTGATGACGGCCTCCTTCGCCGCAAACCGAGCGGCCATGGAGCTGAGGGATCTTCTGGCCTCACCGTCCCACTGTTCACTCTGGGCGAACAAGCGCGTGAGCACTCCGGGCGTGCGGGTCGTGGCGCGCTCGAAACGGGCGAGATCGACGACATCCACGCCGATGCCGATGATCATTGAGGGCTACTCTCCGTAGGCTGTTCGAACGTGCTATTCAACCGTGACGGACTTGGCCAGGTTGCGCGGCTGGTCCACGTCGAGGCCCTTCGCCGCAGCGAGTTCCATGGCGAAGATCTGAAGGGGTGCCACGGCGAGCAATGGCTCGAACAGCGTGGAGGCGAGCGGAATGCGGATCACGGTGTCGGCATAGGGCAGCACCGAGACATCCCCCTCTTCGGCGATGGCGAGGATGCGCGCGCCGCGGGCGCGGATTTCCTGGATGTTGGACACGACCTTGGGATGCAGCGAATCCTTTGCGCGGGGGCTCGGCACGATCACGAACACAGGCTGCCCCGGCTCGATGAGGGCGATCGGCCCGTGCTTCAGCTCGCCCGCCGCGAATCCCTCCGCGTGGATGTAGGCGAGTTCCTTCAACTTGAGAGCGCCCTCGAGAGCGACAGGGTAGCCCGCATGCCGGCCGAGGAACAGGACGGAGCGGGTATCCGTCATCCACCCGGCGAGCTGTGTGATCGCATCGTGCTGCTCGAGCACGGTCGCGAGCTGTTCGGGTAGGGCCTCGAGTTCCCCGAGCAGACCGGCGATCTCCACGGCGGAGAGCGTGTGGCGCACCCGGGCGACGTGAAGCCCGAAGAGATAGAGAGCGGCGACCTGGGCGACGAATGCCTTCGTGGAGGCGACGGCCACCTCCGGCCCCGCGTGGGTGTAGATCACCGCGTCGGATTCCCGGGCGATGGTGGCCCCCTGGGTGTTGCAGATCGACAGGGTCTTTGCGCCCGAAGCGACGGCGTACTTGACGGCCATCAGGGTGTCCATCGTCTCACCGGACTGGCTGATCGACACGACGAGCGTGCGTGCATCGATCACCGGGTCGCGGTAACGGAACTCGTGCGATAGCTCGACGTCCACGGGAATCCGCGCCCACTTCTCGATCGCATACTTGCCGAGCATGCCGGAGTAGTTCGCGGTGCCGCAGCCGAGAATCACGATGCGGTCGATGTCGCGCAGGGCATCGTCGCCGAGACTGTCGAGTTCCTGCAGGCGCACTGCGCCGTCCGAAATGCGGCCGAGCAGTGTCTTCGCGATCGCCTCCGGCTCTTCGCTGATCTCCTTGGCCATGAAGCTGGACCATCCGCCCTTCTCGGCTGCCGAGGCATCCCAGGCGATCTCGAACTCCTCGGTCGCGACCGGATTGCCGAGAAAGTCGGTGACCGTGACGCTATCGGCCGTGATGGTGACGAGCTGATCCTGGCCGATGGCCATTGCCCGGTGAGTGTGCTCAACGAACGCCGCGACATCCGAGCCGAGGAAGTTCTCCCCATCGCCGAGCCCGATCACCAGGGGTGAGTTGCGGCGTGCACCCACGACGACACCGGGCTGGTCCTTGTGGAGTACGAGCAGGGTGAAGGCACCGTGCAGTCGATCGACGATATTGCGAAGGGCGAGGGCGAGGTCGCCGGTCTTCCGGTACTCGAGGCCGACGAGCAGTGCCGCAACCTCGGTGTCGGTCTCGCTGGTGAAGACGGTCTCCGGGTGGGCGGCGACAAGTTCGGCTTTGAGTTCGGCGAAGTTCTCGATGATTCCGTTGTGGATGAGCGCGAGCTTGCCGTCATCCCCCAGATGCGGATGCGCGTTCTGGTCGTTGGGACCGCCGTGGGTCGCCCACCGGGTGTGGCCGATACCGGTGGCACCGTTGGCCAGTTCGTGGCCGTCGAGGTCGTCGATCAGCACCTGCAGTTTGCCCGCCCGCTTACGCGTGTGCAGCACGCCGCCCGCATCGATCACGGCGATCCCTGCCGAGTCGTATCCACGGTATTCGAGTCGGCGCAGCCCCCCCAGCAATACTTCGATGCTCTGGTTGCTGCCGACGTAGCCCACGATTCCACACATGGACGTCGATTTTACGGCACCTCGGGCCGCGCCTCCGTCCGACAGCCGGCCGTCGCGCTCTCCGGTAGCCTGAGGGCCTATGTCTGACAAGGCTTATTCGACCGCGGCCCACTCGACACCCGCACACTCGACCCCGTTCGTCGAGATCGATCGCGCCGACTGGGCGGCACTCGCGCCGACCACCGAGCTTCCACTCTCGCCCACCGAGATCGTGGGGCTCCGCGGCCTCGGTGACCGCCTCGATCGGAAGGAGGTGACGGATGTCTACCTGCCGCTCAGCAAGCTCATCAACCTCTATGCCGTGGGAGCGCGGCAGCTCCATCGCGACACCAGTCGCTTTCTCGGTCGGGATTCGCTCGCCACCCCCTTCGTGATCGGAGTCGCGGGATCCGTCGCCGTCGGCAAGTCGACGAGCGCCCGGCTGCTTCGTGAACTGCTCTCCCGCTGGGAGCACACTCCGCGCGTCGAGCTCGTGACCACCGATGGATTCCTCCTGCCGAATGCCGAACTCGAGCGCCGTGGTCTCATGGATCGCAAGGGTTTTCCGGAGTCCTATGACCGCCGGGCGCTCCTTCGTTTCGTGACGAAGGTCAAGAGCGGTGCCGAGGAGGTGCGCGCCCCCTTCTATTCGCATCTCAGTTACGACATCATCCACGACGCGGAGATCGTCGTGCGGCGCCCCGACATCCTCATCGTGGAGGGTCTCAACGTGTTGCAGCCGCCCTCATCGGGCCACGGTCTCGCCATCAGCGACCTGTTCGACTTCACTGTCTACGTGGATGCCCGCACTGCAGACATCGCCCGCTGGTACGAGGAGCGCTTCCTCAAGCTGCAGCAGGGAGCGTTCACCAACCCGAAGTCGTATTTCCACCGGTTCGCGAGCCTCAGCTATGATGAGGCAGTTGCTCGCGCCGCTGACATCTGGACGCGTATCAACGAGCCGAACCTACTGCAAAACGTGCTGCCCACACGATCGCGCGCCGACCTCGTGCTTCGCAAGGGTGCGGACCACGCCGTCAACAGTGTTCTGCTGCGCAAGCTCTAGGCGCGGATGCCGAAGCGGGATCAGCGCGCGAGCTGCTCCCTCACGACCTCTGCGAGCGAGTTCGCGATCTCCTCTGCCGTCGCTACGTCTTCGGCCTCGACCATCACCCGCACCATCGGCTCGGTTCCCGACGCGCGCAGCAGAACCCGGCCCGTCTCACCGAGGCGTTCCTCGGCCGCGCTCACCGCATCCGCTATGACGGAGTTGGAAGCGAGGGCGTGGTGGTCGACACCCCGCACATTGATCATGACCTGGGGGTAGACCGTCATCACCGCCGCGAGCTCTGCAAGCGACTTGCCGGTTCGAGCCATTTCGGCGAGTACCTGGAGGCCCGTGAGAATTCCATCACCGGTTGTGGCGAATTCGCTCATGATCACGTGACCGGACTGTTCTCCACCGAGGCTCAGCTTCTTGCGGTTGAGGGCCTCGAGCACGTAGCGGTCACCGACGGCCGTCTGCAGGAGGGTGATGCCGTGCTCCGCCATCGCCACTTTGAGACCGAGGTTGGACATGACCGTCGCCACGAGCGTGTCTTCGGTGAGAAGACCCCGCGCCTTCATCGAGACGGCCAGGATCGCCATGATCTGGTCGCCATCGACGATATGGCCGAGGTGGTCTACCGCGAGGCAGCGGTCGGCGTCGCCGTCATGGGCGATTCCAATATCGGCTTTGTGTTCGAGCACTGCACGTGCGAGGTTGTCGAGGTGCGTAGATCCCACGCCGTCATTGATGTTGTAGCCATCGGGGTCGGAACCGATCACCGTGACGGTGGCGCCAGCATCCGTGAAGACCTGCGGAGAGATTCCCGCGGCGGCACCGTTGGCGCAGTCCAGCACCACATGGATGCCCTCGAGACGGTTCGGAAGGGTCGATAGGAGGTGGACGACGTAGCGATCCTCGGCATCCGCAAACCGGCGGATGCGCCCTACCTCGACGCCCGTCGGTGCCAGTTTCTTCTCGGCCATGGCCGCCTCGATGCGGTCTTCGACCTCATCCGGGAGCTTGGTGCCGCCGACGGCGAAGAACTTGATGCCGTTGTCGGGGGCCGCGTTGTGGGAGGCCGAAATCACAACGCCGAAATCGGCCTTGACATCGGCGATCAGAAAAGCGGCGGCCGGGGTGGGGATGATGCCGGCGTCGAGTACGTCGACGCCGGAACTGGCGAAACCCGCCATGACCGCCGCGGCGATGAATTCGCCCGAGACCCGTGGATCACGCGCGACGACGCCCACCGGCCGGCGCCCAGAGGCGCGGCGACCGTCGGCGAACCGTCCTTTGCCGAGCACGACGGAGGCAGCCTGGGCGAGCCCGACGGCCAGCTCCACCGTGATGACGTCGTTGGCAAGGCCCCGAACTCCATCGGTGCCGAAAAGGCGAGGCATAGAACTCGGTTGGCCGTTGCGCGTTAGCGCTTGGAGAACTGAGGCGCCTTGCGTGCCTTCTTGAGTCCGGCCTTCTTGCGCTCCTTGACGCGAGCGTCACGACTGAGGAAGCCGGCCTTCTTCAGGGCAGCACGGTTGTTCTCTTCATCGATCTGGTTGAGCGAGCGAGAGATACCGAGACGAAGCGCGCCAGCCTGGCCGGAAGGACCTCCGCCGGTGATGCGGGCGATCACGTCGTAGCTGCCGAGGAGGTCGAGAACCTTGAACGGGTCGTTGATGAGCTGCTGGTGCAGCTTGTTCGGAAAGTAGTTCTCCAGGGTTCGGCCGTTCACCGTGATCGTGCCGGAACCGGGCGCAATCCGCACACGGGCGATGGCCTGCTTGCGGCGGCCGACGGCAGCGCCGGGAACGTTGAGCACGGCACGAGGGACTTTGGTCTCGGCCGCGGGGGTGGTCTCGGTGGAGTAGCTCTCGCGAGCCACTTCGTCGATGGAATCTTCGATCTTCGCCATGTCTTTACGAATCCTTAAGTTTTACTGGTGCGCGCTACTGCGCGACCTGGCCGAGGGTGTAGGTCTTGGGCTGCTGGGCAGCGTGGGG
>JBKJLH010000048.1:0-4771 GCA_046597035.1 Lacisediminihabitans sp. | reverse complement strand
AGCTATCTTCTTATTTTTTGTCATGGGCAGAAGAAAAGCGGGATCGATCCTCGCGTTCGAGTAAGAGATTCTGTCCGCCGGCCTCGATGTTCAAGCTGCGGAGGGGTCGTTTTACGGCTTTGCACTTGCCGAGGCTCTCTCACGTGCCGAGGGTGACCGCGCGTTGACGTCCCGTCGAGCTCTTTACAAAGCCTTATCGCGGATGGCCGCAGCCGGGCTGCTGGAGGCATCGTGGGAGGCGCCGGATGAGGCGGAGAGTGCGGGTCGACCTCGGCGTCGCATATATACGGTGACGGGAGCCGGGGCGCTCGCCCTCACACAGCGGCTGTCGAATGCCGAGGCGGTCGTTTCGCCAAGCCGGATCGTGCCAGCATGAGCGCTCATGGGCGGGTCGCCGGCACCACGGTGTCGGTCCACCGGTGGGTGGCCCTTTACACCGCAGGACTCCCGGCGGAGACAGCGTCGGAGCATCGCGCCGAGATCTGCTCCGACCTTCACGAAGAGGCCTCCACCGCCGCAGCCCTCGTGAAGACCGGGGCTGAAGTGGTTCGCTCCATTCGGAGCCGCGCTATCCGCGGAGTGGTTCACGATCTGCTCTGGCGTGATGGGGATAGGCGGACAACGGAACAGCTGTCGTGGCTGCTCTACACGGCCGCAGCTATCTTGACGGCAATCGGTTCAGTGGCAGCGGTCCGCGCCTCGATCAACCGTTCGATCTACGCACAGCCTGACGCGAGCATCCCCATCTCGGCCACTTCGGTAATTGCCTTCATCGCCCTCGGGCTCCTTCTCCACACCAACAGCAGAGCCGCCGGTGTTGGCCTTCTGGCCATATCGCATGGTCGATGAACTGGTTCCTCCTGGCCGGCTCCTCCAGTCTGAGCGCCCGCTTCGGCACGCTCCTCGAGAAAACGGCCCTGGTCACCGTCGTGCTCAGGAAACTACACCGCGTGCCACCCGTGCCGTAAACCAGATACCTCGTCTCGTCTCGTCTCGTCTCGTCTCGTCCAGCCACATCATCACGGAGGTTAAACCATGCTCATTTCGTTGCTCCACAAAACTGCTCTCGCCGCGGGAATCGCCCTGCTGATCGCCACATCGGGGTGCGCTGCGACCCCACCACTCCAGGGCCCACCACCACTGGAACGCACCGCTACTACGGCCGCGAGTACATCAACAATGACGCGACAGCTCGCCGATCCGCTCGCCAATCCGCTCGCCAATCCGCTCGCCGATCCGTTGGATGCTCACGCTGGGGACCCGATAGTTTTCGTCACCGTGCAGCACGCGGTGGATGTTCTGAGCAGCCGGTGCATGCAACGCTCCGGCCGGTTCACCGTCGAACCGGCCAACTACGCCCACCTGGCCGAAAGCTTCGTCGAAGCAGACAGCCGTCACTATGGGATCACCGACAGAGCCGTCGCCGCACACTATGGCTACATGCCCAAGCCAACATCGGGTTCACGCTCGACTTCGCAGCCCGGACCGACGCCAAGACGGATCCCGAGATGTTCCAGGCCAAATCGAACTGGTCGAACTGCCTAACCCACCTCGGATATCACCTGAGTGACCCTTTGGATGATTTACCAATCCGGGGCGGAGGGCGAGCATCGCAGCGGGAAATTCAACAGGCATTGGCCGATATCTCCTGCAAGGAATCCACCAACTCCACCAGCCGAGCCAATGCCGTCACCATTCGCTTCGCTCTACACGCCCGTGAGACAAACAGAATCGCGCTTCAGCCATCACAACAGTTCAACGACCAAGCGCTGCAGAACGCGAAAGCGGTAATTGCGAAAAAGCTCTGGCACCCGCCCTGGCCGCGACCGAACAAACAAAGGAGCCAACCATGGCCACCATTGATCCCAGCGCCATCGAAATGCCACCCACACAGCCGATCGACATGCCCGTCCTCATCCTCGACCTGCTAAAACAACCCCCACCCGCTCCCCACTAGACAGATCGCCAATTCACTGAACCCTGCCAGCACCGTGAACGCGCCGAGTGCCCGCATGCCGGACGACCTGCGGACTTCCCCTGAGGTGCTTCCGAGGGTGGATCGAGGCCCGATTTCGACCGGGAGGGCCGCCAGCACGCGCAACCCAGTGTGGGCGGACCACTTCCGGTGGGGAGCTGGTGAACTCTGCACTGGATCAGGATCACGACTATCCAGACGATCGGGATGATCACGTGCAGGATGTTGCTCGACCAGCGAAGGTCGAAGGAGCCTACAAGCGAGGCGCCAGATAGCAGGGTGTTATAGACCAGCCCAACCAAAATGATGACCGTGGTCGCAGCCGCCCGCAGGAAGACGACCCAGGATGGTTGCGTCTTCCGGCTGAGGATGAAGTGAGCCGAGGCGAAGAAAGCGACCATCAGGATGATGTTGCTTTGGGTTGTGAAGTATCCGAAGAAGTTGAAAAAATTGACCGGACCGCGCTCGGCGCTGTAGACGAACTGGCCAATGACCGCGATGACAATCGCGACCCCGGCCGCCAGGCGCAATAGACCAGGAAGTTGCTTCACTGTGGTGAGCCAATCTGAATAGGGCCGCAAATCCTCGTCCCGCCGCTGCAGGTCACGGTTTCAAAGGCGTGGTTTACGTGCACTACCGGTTAGCTCATTGAATGTCGTTCCTCCAGGCTGGACGACTCGACCAAGGTGAAAAGCTCTCCCGTAAATGCGATTTACGGATATCTCCACGACCCGACCCGCGACGACCGGCAAGCCGGCAATTCAGGAGCCCACGAAGGTGTGGTCCAGGGAAGATTGTGAGCCTGATCATCCGCCCGAAAGCCGCACGATCACCGGACGAGATTTGACGACGCTTTTGGAGGTCGAAGTGAGGGTGCATATCGACTTTGAGGGGAAGCCTGTAGGGGAACGGTTATCGGGGCAACCGCAGGCGGGATCCGATATTGGTTGATTCTGCTGACAGAAGTGCATGGGGTTCGCCGTGTGGACGTTCCCGAGGACCGATCTCAGCGACGCATGCTGCCGATCCGTTTCATAGTGCTTTTCTCCGTGGTCGGTGTCGTGTTGTTGATCGGCGGCATGGCGATGATCATTGCGGGAAATCGCCGGGGCACCGTAGTTGGGATCCTGGGCGCCACGCCGGTCACTTTCGCGGCTTCAGAAGTACAAGTCGCGGCCGACCCGGCACTGAAGTTATTGCGCGGACAGATGTTCCGTCCCTCACTGACCAACCCGAGGCGGACAGAGCTATACAAGGATGGCTTCGGCCGCTACGGACCGACGCGCTACGCGGAGACAAGTGAGATGGCACGGGACAACCGCGAGATCCGCCATCCCCGAAAGACCTGTCGCGCGCACGAGCGTGTCAAGGGGTGCCCGAAGTGCGCCGGCGCTGCGTAGGGTTAGAACAGTCCTACCATCGGCGCCATGCGCCCTCATCGCTGGAGGTGCCCATGACCGGTGTTCCCGATTATCTCGATGCCTGGATGACCCGACAGCGCTGGTATGCCGGCAAGTCTCGCGCACCGAAACTCGAGGTCATCGGCGGGTTCGGTCTCGCGGACCCTGAGGGCTCCGCGGTGATCCGGGTCTACTTTGTGCTCGATCACGCCGAGCATCCGCTGCTCTATCAGGTACCGCTCACCGAGCGGAGTGCGCCACTGCCCGATGGTGAAAACGCGCTCGTTGCGTCCTTCGATGTCGAAACCGGCCGACGCTATATCTACGATGGACCGCACGACCCGGCTTTCGCAGAGGCCCTGCTACGGATGATCCTGAACGATGGCGAGGCCCACGAGACCGATGGACCGGCCGCCCTCAACAGTGGCGGCCCGCTCGTCGCACACGGGCATCACACGCCCGACTCGGTTCCCGTAGAGTTCGTCGCCTCGCGGGTGCTCAGCGGTGAGCAGTCCAACACCTCGATCATCTTCCAGACCGCGACCGCCGATGGCACTGCTTCAGCGCCGATAATCTGCAAGCTCTTTCGAGCACTCCACCACGGTGACAATCCGGATGTGACTCTCACCGAGGCTCTCGGTGCAGCCGGGAGCACAGTCGCGCCCCGATCCATCGGACACCTGACCGGACTCTGGACCGACAGCGGTATGCCAAACGGTATCGCGACCGGGCACCTCGCCTTCGCGCAGGAGTTTCTGCCCGGCGTCGAGGACGCCTGGCGGGTCGCCCTCGACGCGGTCGAGGTCGCCGAGGACTTCTCCGAGCGGGCCAGGGCTCTCGGTGTGACGACCGCGGAGATGCATGAGACCCTGCATGCTGTGCTCCCGTCTCGCGCGGCTACCCCCTCGGATATCGCCGCGACGATCGCGAGCATGCGGCGCCGCTTCGAACTCGCCGCCGCTGAGGTGCCAGGCCTCTCCGATTACGGGCCCGCACTGGAGCGCGTGTACGAGGAGGCCGCCGCAAGCCCATGGCCGGCCCTGCAGCGCATACATGGCGACTTCCATCTCGGCCAGGTGCTGTCGGTGCCGGACCGGGGGTGGGTCGTACTGGACTTCGAGGGTGAGCCGATGCGCCCGATGAACGAGCGATCCCTTCCCGACATCCCACTGCGGGATGTCGCGGGAATGCTGCGGTCATTCGACTACGTCGCCGGCTCGTTCGAATTGGCGCATCCCGGAGAATCGGCGTCGGTCTGGGCATCCGCGTGCCGCCGCGCGTTCCTCGACGGCTACATTGCCAGATCCGGGCGCGACCTGCGGGAGCATCGCGCAGCGCTCGACGCCTTCGAGATCGACAAGGCACTTTATGAGGCGCTCTACGAGGCGCGTAATCG
>JBKJLH010000101.1:0-3072 GCA_046597035.1 Lacisediminihabitans sp. | reverse complement strand
TGCTGTCGGACGACGCGAAACTCGCCCAGAAGACTCTCGGATCGACGCAGAAGGCCCTCGAGATCGCCTAACTGCGGTGTTGACAGACATTCGAACGCATGTCATCAGCCTGACGATGTCGGTGAGATCAAATAGCAGCTTCGCGACCTCAAGCGAGTTCCAGCACAGTCGCTGAGGGCGGAACTAATTCTCACTTATCTATGTGTACAGCGGTAGGATTCGTCGATGGTCAATGTACGGAGACGGATGAAAGTGTCGGAGTGCCTGTCTTGGGTAATCCTGATCATTGTCGGCCTCGGATTCGTCGGCCACTTCCTTTGGCACTATGACACGTGGCCACTCAGCCTGGCTTTGGTGGTTGCCATCATTGTGAAGCGAGTCGGGAACGTGAACGGTGGCACCACGCGCCATCCGCAAGAAAATGACCCGAATCGACGCTAGTGCTCCGCGTAGTGAGCCGTGGTGGTGGGGTCCTTGAGCCGGTCGCGGTGCCCAGAGGAAGCTAAGGGCATTGATAATCGAAAAGGCCAGGACGCCGTCGCGAACTACCCCTTCGAACGGATGGTTTTCCAGGCAAGTGACAGGGTCGCGGCTGGCCCTCTGCGCGAACCGCGCATCGCATCGGGCTATCGCCGTCTCCCACCAGAATTGAACGACCTCGTCTCGGGCCAGCGCCCTCGCGGTAGATCCGCTTGGGTCTTCCGTTGTGTGTTTCGAGGCAGCTGCGGATATCCGTGATTTAGCCGCCGACCCGGTCAACCTTGTGATGTGACAGACACTTCAGTTCGAGGAGGCTGTTGATACTGTCCCGGTTTCGGAACGGATAGGCGCGACTTCCCGGGGTGCTGCGGAAATCTTGCAGTGGTTGATCGAGTGCGCTGTTGGAGTGCGCTGGTGGAGTGCGCTGTTGGAGTGCGCTGTTGGAGTGCGGGGTTGGAGTAGACGGGTGGGATCTTCTCCCGGGCGGAGGTCAGCGCTCTCATCCTTGCGGTCGCGTGACGCGAGATCATCCGGGAAGAACCGGTGCGCGGGATTGGTGGGGTCGATTTTGTCGCCGTCATCCGGCGGGTGCCGCGGGCGCTGAGGTGGTGCTCACCGTGATGGACGAGGTTCACGGCGGCCCACTAGCCCCCGTGCTTCTCGCTGCCGCCGCTGATGGCGCTGCCGATGGCCGTGTCTTGGTCGCAGACAATCCACTCCGGCTTCCCTGCCAACTATTTCGAGAAATACGGGCCAGCTCGCTGCGTCGTCGGACGGTGTGGTCGCCCGTTTCCAGAGCCGCCCGTCCCTGTCGTAGCCCTCCGCGGCGAAGATCCAATACAGCACGAGGTCGAGTCCACGACGAGAACAACGGACCACTCGGTCGGCTCCCATCGCTGAGCGACGACGGGCACGAAGTCGGCCATCCACTCCGCAACCGTCTTGCCGTTGATGACCTCGCGGTCTTGCCAGGGCTGGCCTGCGCACGAACCCGTTCGGCGGCATCCGTCTCTGTGGATCCGCGGCCAAGGTCGACGAGGGCACCAGTGGTCTCTGTCACCGAGTCCGGGCTACACCGGGGATCACGCGGTGGCTATCTCACGGGAATCGTCACGCTGAGCGATGTTCGAATGGCGGAATGAGGAGGAGGCGCAGAGCTGGACGCTGATGGTCATACCCGCGTCTACCGCTCCGCCCGCCCTCCCCACGACTCTCCCGACCTGGACCCCCGGTAAAGACTTCAACTCGGAGGTCGCAGCCCTGGCCGTTCGGACGCGCCATACCGCATCCTCGCCTAGGGCACCGTGCTTCGCTGGAGGGCAGTGCTGCTCGACGCGCACTGTGCGGCCCCGCTGCTCGCGCTGCAACCGACTCTGGTTTGAACGTGAGGTATTTTGCTTTGGGGTGATGCGAGAAGGGGACATTTACGTCAAAAAACGTCATAATTTGGGAGAAAACGTCGTTCAATGGGGTACATTTGCGACGCTCCTGATGAGATACTGACACCCACGAGCGCAACGGAGGAAGCTGCATGTCCCTCGGATTGCCGGCGCACCTCGCTCCGCGCGCGGTGAGTCGCTCGTTCGGTCGTGCCCTCAACGCGGTGGCCTACACCTGCCTGATCGCCGCGTTCGTGATAACCATCGCCTTTCAGGGTGCGCTCCCCGCCGCGGTTCTCTGGCCCGCGATGGTGGCGATCGTGCCGATGCTCCTGCTGCTCTATCTGGGCGCCCGCACTCGGGATACCCTCTACTCGATCGCGTACCTAGTGGTGGGAGCAGCCTGCACGTACGGGTTCGCGCTCACCTTCTACTCCCAGAGTCCCGCCATCATCGAAAGTGACGCGTTCTCGCTCGCCCTGCCTAAGATCGCCCTGATCATGGTGGGAGGATCCGCTCCGCACATCGTGCCGAGGCTGGCATGGTGTAGCGCTGGGTTCCTCGCCGCCGAAGTCTCGGCGGGAGCCGCGGTCCTCGTTGCCGGTCAGCACTGGGAGTTCGACCTCACCACCTTTCTGGCGTTTGCCGTCACGGCGGTCATCTTCATAATCGGCAGCCTCAGCCGTCGTAGCTCGCGTCGCACACAGCCGATGCTGCATCGAGCAGCCCGCGACGAACAGCTCGCGGTGATGCGGTACCGCATCGAGGTGAAAGCGGCCTCTCTATTACACGACACCGTACTGAGTCATCTCGCGGCGATCGCGGGCTCGGCCGAGGACACGCTCGATCCCCATCTGCGCGAGCAGGTCGCGCGTGATCTAGAGATCCTGATCGGGGAAGAGTGGCTCACCGAGCCCGAGCCCCAGGTCGATCCATCCCTCCGTCGTCTCTGGGAGCAGACTCCACTGTTCGACGCCATTGCCGAGTCCCGCCTGCTCGGGCTCGAAATCGACTCCACCGGAGACTTCGAGGCCGTGTCACGACTAGACCAGAAGACCGCCGACTCGCTGGGCCTCGCAGTCAAGCAGTGCCTCGTCAATGTTCTTCGCCATTCGGGGCTCACCCGGGCGGAAGTCGCAATCTTCGATTCGGAATCGGATGTCTCGGTGATGGTTATCGACGCCGGCCGCGGTTTCACCGAGGCGGATACCGC
>JBKJLH010000182.1:0-4945 GCA_046597035.1 Lacisediminihabitans sp. | reverse complement strand
GTACCTCAGCGCGGTGACCGAGGCATCGACCGCGTACCTCGGTGGGCTCTCCTCAGCAGATTTAGACCAGGTCATCGACCCGAATTGGAACCCTCCCGTCACACGCGGCGCTCGGCTTGTGAGCGTCATCAACGACTGCCTGCAACACGTCGGGCAGGCGTCGTACGCGCGCGGAATGCTTGACCGCACATAGAAGGACACCGCCAGGCCGCCGTCCGAGGCCCGTATCGCTCGCCCATGGATAACGACCCGCCCAACCCCAAGGCAACAAGGGGGCAATCTCTAACCGAGCTGGAGGGCACTTTCAGAGATCGAATCGAGGGTGCTTTTCGACTTCTGAGGTGCCCGCAAGCGGAACCTCCCGCGGGACGCCTGAGAGCTGTTAAGTATCGATATTGCCGCCTTCAAAGAGGTTCGACGCGGCCGAAAGCTCGGAGAGACGGCGGGGCGATAGTTAGAGTGTGACGGTGACTACAACAAACGATGTTCAGCAGTCATCAAGTCGAACCGCATCTCGAGGAAGAGCTTTTACTCTGGCCGCGATGGTGATCTTCCTCATTACCTTTGGCGCGATGTGGGGGCCGTTCTACTTCATGGGAAGTGAGGGGCAACTCTTTCTGTTCCCAATAGCTTTGCTTCTGACCCTCGTGGTAGTCGCGTCCGCCATTGTCGGTCTCATTTTCGCCGTGATGGCAATTTCAAAAGCACCTCCGAGGAGCCGAGCTGTCAGAACCGCAACCGCATGGGCGGTTCTCAGCGGAGTGCTTGTGATTCTCCCGCTACCCGCGGTCTGGTTCGGCAACGCACCTGCTCTCCTATTTGCCGGGTAGCAACTCCGGCACTCTCCGGTTTGACAGGGAGACATTTCAACAAGACGGAATGTCCGAAGCCCGAACGCTAAGCGCTTTGTGGGCGGCCTCCTCGATGCCCGAAAGCTAATAAGTCTGCACCCTAGGGACGGTGTGGCGCCCAGAGCCGCTTTTTATCAACATGGCCGTTGGGCCTCACCGAGTACACATACCGATGAACACCGTTACCTCCGGCTGGTTCGAGCGCTCTCCTCAGACCAACCATGCCGAAGATAAGAATGAGAGCGTGCGACAAAAAGCCAGGCCCACTGACGTCCTGAACTATCAACTTTGTCGGATCCACGATCTCGAAGGACCAATTCTTCGCGGACGCTTCCTCGCGGATCGGCTCAAGCTTGGGATGCAGCTCCGCCGCTGTGCCTGAGTCGTTATTCATAGCCGCGACTATACCTCGACCGACTCTCTGCCTTCGCTCAAACGCGGCACCCTGGGGTTGGCTCTCGTCGTCTTGGGGATCGCCGCGTCATGTGTCTCCCGATGGATCTGTGATTGGAAAAACTCCCGATAGATGCTGCTCTGCCGAATCAAAATAGGTACGTGAAATGGGACTTCGAAGCATCCCACAACGATCAGCGATCGACGCGTTTTCTTGACTGAACACGACCGATTTGCAGGTCACCACAGTTGACGAGTGACGATGCCGGGTAACGCCGCAGCGCAATTCACGTTGTTCGCGGTTGCAGGTGGGGGATTCGGTGCTTTTACCTCGACGGTGAATGTCTCCGGCATTCCTGTCGTTCCCCAGATCATCGGTGTGGGTTGGTCGTGGGCCGTTGTCGGAATCGCGTCGGCTGCGATCGCATTCAAACAACCAACACTCACCGTGCTCGTGGTGCTGGTCGCGGCCGTCGCTGGCTATTACCTATCAGATCTGAGACTGGGCGTCTACAACGTCATCGACTTCTCAACTTCCCAGGCGACCTCAGATCCAACGAACGCTCCGCAGGTCACGCTATGGGGCGGCGCACTGACGGATTTCGGGACGTGGTCGCTCTGCGCTGCAGTTGTCAGCTGGCCGCTTGCGCGGATCGGTGTCGCGATACACCGCAATGATTGGTGGGGGCTAGCGGCACGACCGACGGTGCCACTCGGCTCGGCGATCGAAGTCCTGACCTTTCGACTGCCATCGGAGTTGGCCATCCAGCCCCGCAGTGTGATCGTGGCAACTTATGTCACCGTGGCAAGCCTGAGCATCCCAGTGACAGCACTTCTATGAGTCCTCCACCTTCGACGCAATAGCAAGCGGAGAAGCCAGCCGTCCCGCTGATCAACGATTAGTCCCCCGGGCCACACCACCGGCGTACCCAATTTCATGGGTTCACACGGATCAGACGAGACCAGGATTCTCGCCTAGCGAGGTGTCCGATCGCGGGACGATCAACGACCCAGAATCGCCGATACGTTCAGACATCAAAATCAGGGTGCACTTCGGCGGAAAGGGTGCCCGCAGGCAAACCTTAGGCGGTTAAAAACTGTTCGCTAGGTTGGTGAGGCGGGTATTTTAAATAGAGAGGGCCTTATGTTCATTCTTCACGCTGTCAGCCAACCGAGCGCATCCCAAAATGGCATCACTTTCACGATCGTCTCACTCCTGATTAGTCTGATCGGCTACGCACTGTCGGCAATTGCCCTTTGGCCGGTTTTCAGAAAGGCAGGCCTGCAAGGATGGGGCGCACTTATTCCGATAGTGAACATTTATCTTTTGGTCAAAATCGCGGGATATCACGGGGTGTTGACGGTGCTGTACTACATCCCGATTGTGAACGTCGTAGTCGGCATCGTTGTCGCGGTCGCCTGTGGACGTGCCTTCGGTAAAAGCGCAGCATTTAGCGTCTTCCTCCTGTGGCTTCTGTTTCCTCTCGGATATTTCATCATCGGATACGGCCAGTCTAAATTCGTCGGCGATCTCAACGAAAAGGCCACTCAGACTGCGTAGCCAAAATTCGGACGGGTCGGAGAAGTCACCGCCAGAAATTCGACCAACACCGCCTCATGTCACATATCGAGGACCGCAGCGGGACGATCAGCGGCGCAGTTCGAGTGCGAAAGCGGACGCTGAATCGCGGAGCTCGAGTTGTGTCACGAGGGAAGCTCGGTAGGGCGCTATGGGCAAAGCCCCACTGATTGTCACCCCGAGTTCTGGTTGGTGATTTCAGTCAAACTTAGATCGACAAAATTTAGCTGTCCGGTGTTCGCATGTGCCGCATCCGCGGCTGGCATGACCGGCCAGCTGCTACGCGCAGCGTGTCCGACCTCGCCGTGTTCGACGATCTCGACCATGACGGAGCCCCATCGGTAGACCTCAGCCCCAGCAGGAGGACTCTGCGATGTGATGTAAAACAAACCAGGCCTCGCGAGTCCACTGATCGATCGCCCGTCGGGATCGGGATTGGCAATAGCCACGCCACACTCAGCGGCCCTGTCACGGCCGACACGGAAAGGAAGCCCGACAACATCCGGCACAATAACCCGATCTGCCATTCGCTCTTCAATAGCAACAAGTTACTCGCCCACCGAGACGAATGCAGCCGGCAATAGACCCGAGAAGTGCATAACTCAACCAGCCTGTGGACGCCCGCAAGCGGGACGACCACCGGACAGAATTTGAGGTGCTCACGAGAGCGCGGTCGAGGCCCGATTTGGACCGGGAGGACCACCCGTAAGGGGAACGGTTTGCGGGCGGTTGCCGCAGAGTATTCCGCGTTCCGCGGTCCAGTCCTCGTTGACCTCCTACTCCGGCTCCACGCTGTTGGGCCACCCGTTTCGAATAAATGTTGTCGCTGGCGTCTTACGTTGTCCATTCTGGCGAGCGGCGGAGTGCGAGGAGCTGACAACTGCCGTCTTCGGCCATGGTCACGTCTGCCTCAACCATGGTGTGGGAGATCGGACCGAGGTGGGTGACCTTGTTGTCGGCGACGAGACGGATCGTCCCGGTTCCATCGTCAATTGTGAATCCGATAGCACTGATAGGACCTCCGACATTCGTTGTGCGACCCTGGACAGTTCCAAACGCCTCGCCGTTCCTAGCGGCCAGACGCAACTCAGCGATGGTGATCGTTGCACCGCGCGGCAGCAGGTCTCCCGACGTAGTGCCAAGCGAACGAAGCCACGACTCTGGCGTTCCTTCATCGAATAACGCTATGTAGGTTCCGTCTGGCGGGTTCGGGTAGGTGAAGGATCCGGGGCTGCGCTGAAGTCGGTAGTTGCCGCCATAGCGCAGGCCTCCAAGGAGGAGCTCCTTCCGCCGCTGAAGCGTTTCGAGCAAGTCGAAAGCCATGTCGTTGAATGACCCGATCATCGATTCGAGCGAATCGTGCATGCGACACAGCATGACGTCATGCGTGTGGCCGCTCCAGATGACCGCGTTCGGTTCGTGACCGGGCAGATCAAGTGTGGCGAAGGAGAAATCAGGACCGTCAGTGAATTGCAGCCAGGCCGGTGGATGCTCCAAGACATCAACTTGGAACTCTCTATCCCGGACAATTTCGGCGGCCGGCAGGAAACGTTTGCCCCCGAAAATGGGAACGGAAATTCCGTTATGCCAGCGATACAGCGCCTCGATGTCCTCACCGAGGCGCAAGGGAGCGACCGCCCGTCGGAGCTCCTCAATTCCACTATCGTCGAGCCCCAATCCCATTGCCTCGACCGCCTCTGGCATGATCTCCGCAATGGCGGCGTCAAAATGGCTTAGCTCGTGTTGTAACGTCATGACCTCAATCCTCCTGAGTTGACGGCTCAAAACCAAAATATTCAGCGCCTAACTTCGGGAAATCTGACGGCAGGATGAACATCGCGCTTCGCAGCGCTCAGCAAGCCCGTAAGCGGAACCCGTTGCGCTTACGCCGTGGTACGGATTTCAGTTTTGGCTATTCAGGTCCGATAGACAAGCCCAGTCGTCACTGGTTTCGAGAAAGAAGGAGTCGAGACTGTCCACGCAGAGAATGTGACGACTCTCTGTTGACGCCATGGACAAGGCTGATCTGAGGACGGCACAGTGGGATCGGGGGCCAATCCCGATACGCTACCGAGGTGCCGAAAGTCGCTATACCTGGTTCCAAATCCATTACCGCGCGGGC
>JBKJLH010000164.1:0-3172 GCA_046597035.1 Lacisediminihabitans sp. | reverse complement strand
CATCGAGGGGACACGTTGAATGCTCAACTCTCCGGCTTTCCACCCTCACCACTTACCGGAGGGATACCCTTGCCGATAGTTCATCTCATCGAGCGAGGTGGAGAAAATGCAGTCGGTGGAACGAGTACGGGAGTCGTCCGCACTGGTGGACGAACAAACGGGAGACCGGATGAGTGCGAACGAACTCTCAGCCTGCCTCTGGCGTGAGCGAGAACTTCTCGACCTGCTCGCATTCAAGCTCGAGGAAGAGCAGTTGTTGCTCACCACCGGTAAGTCCCGCTGGCTGCAGTACGCCACCCGTGAGGTCGAGCAGGTGATGGAGCGCCTGCGCGCTGCCGGGCTCGCCCGCTCGGTCGAAGCATCCGTCGTCGCCGAAGAGTGGGGCGCGCCCCAGACCGCGACCCTGCGCGAACTCGTCGATGCGGCACCGGATGGACCGTGGGCAGACATCTTCGCCGCACACCTTGGTGCGCTCATCGAGTACACGGAACAGATCCGCGACCTCCGGGACCTCAACGAGCATTATCTACGCACTGCCCTCCGCTTTATTCAGGAGGCACAGGCCGACGGCAGCACTGAGAGCGGCACCTATAACGCGAATGGCGAATCCGGATCCGGAACCCCGTCGTCCCAGATCTTCGACCTGAAGCTGTGAACTCATGAGTACCTTCAGTGGCCTGAACGCGGCCTTTACCGGGCTCACGGCGGCTCGCCAGGGACTCGACGTGGTCGGGCAGAACATCGCCAACTCCGGCACCAAGGGCTACACCCGCCAGCGGGTCAGCACGGCGGCAGCCGGATCCCTCACCCAGATCGGTCCGCTCGTGGTGTCTCGTGCACAGGTGGGACAGGGTGTCACCGTCGACGGCATTGCCAGACTCGGTGACGTGATTCTCGACGGACGGGTTCGCAGCTCGTCCGCGGCATCCGGCAACCTCGCCGTTCGTTCCAACGCGCTGAGCGCTGTCGAGGCCTCTCTCAACGAGCCGAGTACCACCGGGATCTCCTCCCAACTCAATGCCTTCTGGTCCGCCTGGGGGGATGTCTCGAACCGGCCGGGCGACGAGGCTCCGGCGGGAGTTCTGTTGCAGAAGGCGACCCAGCTCGCCGGGCAGATCGCTACCGGCTATTCGGCTGTGGACTCCGCGTGGACCGACGTGCACACCAAGCTCGACGGGATGGCTGCCGAGCTCAATGACGCCGGTACCCGGGTCGCCGCCCTCAACGGGCAGATTCGTGAGACTCTGGCCACCGGCGGATCCGTCAACGAGATGCTCGACCAGCGCTCCGCCCTCACCTCAGCTATCGCCGCCCTCACCGGCGGCACCGTGCGCACCCTCCCTGATGGCACCGCCGAAGTGCTCGTGGGAGGTAACGCACTGGTTTCCGGCGATGTCTTTCGCTCGGTCACCGTCACCGGCACCAATTCCCTCGCCGGAGCGAGTGGCTCCCCGGTTGCACTCGAATGGACAAACCGTCCGGGCCAGCTCGTCGCGGTCGAGTCCGGGGAGATCGCCGGCTCCATCGCTATGCTGGCCGCAGCGAACGCCGCCGGTACCGGTGGCGCAATCGCGGAGGCTGCAGCCGGCTACAACAGCTTTGCCACCTCTCTGGCGAACACCGTCAACACTGCCCACCAAGCCGGTTCGACGCCCTCCGGCACCACCGGTCTCGACTTCTTTGCCCTCTCGGCCACCGGACCGGTGGCGCTCGGCCTGACGGTCGTACCAACCGGTGCAGCCCAGATCGCCAGCGGCGCGCCGGGCGCCGGGGGCAATAACGGCTCGAACGCGGCGGCCATCGCTCAGCTCGGGTCTAGTGCCAATTCTCCCGACTCGGCATGGACGGCCTTCGTCACTAAGATCGGCTCTTCCTCGAAGACGGCGCTGCAACAGGCCACTCTCGCGGATTCGGTCACTGCCGCGGCCACCGCCGCCCAACTCGCCAACTCCTCCGTCGACCTCGATGAGGAAAATGTCAATATGTTGACTTTCCAGAAGGCGTACCAGGGCGCGGCGCGCGTCATGACAGCCGTAGATGAGATGCTCGACACCCTCATCAATCGCACCGGACTAGTGGGGAGGTAGCTCATGGTCAATCGAGTGACGAGCCAGACCAGGATGGCCAACTCGCAATTCAACCTGCAAACGGCCGCAGCGCTGCTTGCGAAGCTGCAGGACACGGCGACGAGCCTCAAGAAGATCACGAGACCGTCGGACGACCCGACCGGCACCGCCGACTCGATGCGCGTTCGCGCCGCCCAGAGCCAGACCGCCCAGTTCGGGCGCAACGCCGATGACGGCATGGGCTGGCTCTCCACCGTGGATTCCACGCTCAGCGCCTCCACCGACATAATGCACCAGGTGCGCGATCTCACCGTGCAGGGTGCGAACGACGGTGGCCTATCCCCCACAGCAAAGGAAGCGATCGCCTCGGCTCTCGAGGGACTCCGCTCCGACCTGCTCGGCACGGCCAACACCACCTACCTTGGTCGAACAGTCTTCGCCGGCAGCTCCGACGCCGGCGTAGCGTTTCGTCCCGACCTGAGTTACACCGGCACCGGAGCATCCGTCACGCGTCGCATCGATGACAACGCGACAGTCCGAGTTGACGCTGACGGCGCCGCCGCCTACGGCACGGGGTCAGGTTCGGCCTTCGCCCTCATCGACACCATCGTCGCCGACCTGCGCTCCGGCGTGAACGTCGGCGCCAGCCTCGCTGCCATCGACACCCGGATGACCGCGATGCTCAACACCCAGACCGCTGCTGGCGCTCGCCAGAACCAAATCAGCGCAGCGAAGGATGCCATCGTGGGTAAGGCCGGAAACCTCGAGGTGCAACGCGCCGGAATCGAAGACGCTGACGTGGGAGAAATCGTGATCAAGCTCAAGCAGCAGGAAGTCACCTACCAGGCGGCCCTCGCTGTGACCGCGCGCACCCTGCAGCCCACTCTCATGGACTTCCTGCGATGAGCGCCATCCTCAGTTTCGTGACGGCCCCGGCCGGCCTGTCTCCCCTCACGCAGTTCGCGCTCACCGAAGTGACAGGGGCAGATGGACTCTACTCACTGCGTGCCGTCGAGAACAGCGCGATCCGGTTATTCGTGCTCGATGCCGCGATCTACCTTCCCGACTACTCTCCCGAGCTCTCTGACGAACATTGCCGGGCCCTC
>JBKJLH010000156.1:0-12055 GCA_046597035.1 Lacisediminihabitans sp. | reverse complement strand
ACCCAGACGACTCGGTCGCCGAAGCACTCCTTGGTCAGCCTCTCGCCGTCGGCCGCGGTGGCGAGGGCGATGCCGCTGTCGGGGTGCAGGTGGTCGACGTGAGGGGCTTCCACCAGTCCGTGCATAGCGGTGTCGATGCTCGGTGCCGCGCCGCCCTTGCCATGCAGGCAGTAGTCGAAGGCCGCGACCATCTCGTCCTCGCGGTCGAGCCCGGGATAGACGTCGACGAGCGCACGCATCCGGTCGAGACGGAGCACCGCGAGACCACCGGGCGTCAGGGTGCCGAGGTCGCCGCCGGAGCCCTTCACCCACAGCAACTCGACCGGCTCACCGGTGACCGGGTCGATCGCCGTTCCCTTGGCTGAGGTATTGCCCCCCGCGTAGTTGGTGACCCGCGGGTCTGAGCCGAGGCGATTGCTCCGAGCGATGAGTTCCACTGCGGTGGGGTTGGTTGCGGTGGGGTTGGTGGGGCTGGGGTTGGTGAGGTTGGGGTTGGTCATCGGGGGAGTCCTTCGAGCGTGAGCGGATAAGTGGGCGTCGGGCAGGGCACTCAGGCGCCCCAGCCGGCTTGGACTCCGCCGACCCGATCGGTGGCGATCTGGGCCTGGTAACCGGATGCCGCGTAGGCGCCCATCGGATCGCCGGCGAGGCCGCGGGTTTCGCGCCAGGCGGCGAGGTCGGCGCGCACGTCGGTGTAGAACGCATCCATCAGGATGCCGTTCGCACCAAGCACATCGCCCGCGTCCTGCGCGGCGGTGAGCGCTGTGGTGTCAACGAGGAGGGCCCGGGCGGTCATCTCCTGCACGTTGAGCACGGAGCGGATCTGCCCGGGGATCTTGTCCTCGACGTTGTGACACTGGTCGAGCATGAACGCGACTGCGGAGCGTTCGCCGTATCCCCCGCCACGGATCACCTCGTGGAGGATGCGGAACAGTTGGAACGGATCGGCGGCGCCGACGATGAGGTCGTCGTCGGCGTAGAACCGGGAGTTGAAGTCGAAGGAGCCGAGTTTTCCGAGGCGCAGCAGTTGCATGACGATGAACTCGATGTTGGTGCCGGGGGCGTGATGTCCCGTATCGAGGCAGACCAGCGCGCGGTCGCCCAGCGCGGTCGCCTGGGCGTAGGAGGTTCCCCAGTCCGGCACATCCGTGTGATAAAAAGCCGGCTCGAAGAACTTGTACTCCAACACCAGGCGTTGCGATGTGCCGATACGGGCGTAGATGGCGGTGAGAGAGTCGGCGAGGCGGTCTTGCCGGCCGCGCAGATCCTGCTGGCCGGGATAGTTGGTGCCGTCGGCGAGCCAGATCTTCAGGTCCTGTGAGCCGGTGGCATCCATGATGTCGATGCACTCGAAGTGGTGATCGATGGCCTTCTGCCGGATCTTCGGATCGCTGTGGGTGAGGCTGCCGAACTTGTAATCGTCATCCTGGAAGGTGTTCGAGTTGATGGTGCCGAGGGCGACGCCATGATCTTCGGCGAAGGCACCGAGGGCGGCATAATCATCGACCCGATCCCAGGGGATGTGCAGGGCCACAGTCGGGGACAGCGCGGTGTACGTGTTCACCTGCGCGGCATCCGCGATCTTCTCCTGCGGGGTGCGGGGGGTGCCCGGGGTGCCGAAGACTTTGAACCGGGTACCAGAGTTGCCGAATGCCCAGGACGGAAGTTCGATTGCCTGCTCCGCGAGCAGCGGTTCGATTGAAGCGAAGGTTGTCATGATCGATTTCCGTTCTGTGTGACGCTGTTGTTATCAAGACTGTTGTTGTTGACACGGTTTTTGTTGATGTCGTTGAGTTGGTCGTCGAGGTTGAACACCTCGTCGAGGTAGCGGAATGCCTGGTCTGCTGGCACGTCGAGGTCGACGAAGTGCTCGGCCATCGCCGCCTGCCAGCGGGTATTGACGGGAGCGGCCGCCATGCCGTCGAGGTTGGCCTGCAGGTCCTCGGTTTCGAAATAGCCGATGACGAGGCCATCCGAGGATAAGAAGATCGAGTAGTTGCGCCATCCGGTGTCATGCAGGGCGTCGAGCATCTCGGCCCACACCGCGGCGTGAGCCTCACGGTAGGCGTCGATATGACCGGGCTTCACCTGCAGCTGGAAGCAGACACGCCTCATGACCGCCACCTCGGTAGTGAGGCCATATCGACATGACGGTGCTCGACGCCGAGCAGCGATGCGGCGGCGCGGATGTCTCCTGCCCGATGCCCGACGCAGAGCGCCCAATGGTGCCCGATGCCGGTCTGCGACCACTCGTCGACCCAGAGGCCGGGATCGCCCCCGAAGTCCACGCGGGAGGTCGTGTTACCGATCGCCAGCAGGGGACCCGCAACGACGGTGCCTTCGCTGGTGATGAAGGTGAAGCTGCCGTCGCGATCCTGTCCGATGCCGAAGGTCGTGACCGGGCCTTGCTTCACATCGAACTCGACCGAGACACCGTAGCCGCGTTTGCCGTGATAGATCCCGAGGCCGCGCAGCAGTGGGCCGCGCTCGGAAACGGCGAGGTGGGCGGGGCCGTCATGACCCATCTCGACCACGTTGTCGAAGAAGTTGAGCGCCTGGATTTCGGTAAACGATCCACCGGCGCCGATGCTGTGGGCGGCGAGCATGGCGAGCGAGGTGCGGAGCTCATACTCGCCGACGAACGGGATACCGCGGGCGGTCAGCAGCGACGCCCCGAGGATCATGCCGGCGCCAAGGCGCTCGTGCTGTTCGCCCTGCAGGCCGCGGTGGTAGTAGGCGGCGGAGTCCAGATCGAAGTCCTCGACGAGCATGTCGAGGCCGACCGAGACCTTGGCGCCCCAGGCGAAATCGTCCTCCTTGACGGAGCCGTCGAGGGTGAATAGCGACTTTGCGAGGTTCATCCGCTCGCGCACCTGCACATCCGTCACCTCGTCTACCCGCACGCGGAGGTCGTCGAACTCCAGTACCTCTACATGGGAGCCGAACTGGGTCGAGACGAGAGTGAGATCGGTGGAGACGTCGAGCATCCCGGGGTAGAGGTGGCCCATCAGGCCATGGCGGGCGGTGCGCAGGGTCGCGCGAACACCCGCGGCATGCACCCACTGGTCGATGCGCGCCCAGGCGGAGTCCTGTTTCAGGTGGCCGGAGACGGACCGGAACAGGATGCCCGCCCGGCGGAACACGTTCGCCACTTCCGGCACGGGGCACTGGCCGCAGTAGGCGAGCCATTTTCCGGTGTCGAAGTTCGCGTGGTCCATCGCCTCGGTGGGCTGGAGGTCGATCACGAGCACCGGTGTGTTAGCGCGCTGCGCGATCGGCAGCACCATGGATGAGGTGAGGTAGGTGGTGAGGAAGATGACGATGAGGTCACAGTCGGCCACACGCAACTTCTCGGCGGCGACATTCGCCTCCGCGGCATCCGAGATGAAGCCGACATCGATCACTTCGGCGTCGAGGGCGTTGAACCGGGATGTCACATACGCCGAGGACTGCCGCAACTGTGGGAGGAGATCCGGAAACTGCGGCCAATACGCGGCGAGCCCACCGGCGACGAGACCGATCCGAGTCTGGCGGCGCATCTTCGGTGCGAGAGCCGACGGGTTGGCGAGGGATGACATCAGCTGGTCTTTCCGAGAGTGGAGAGGGCGCTCTCCCGGGCGGGCGTGGCCAGCCCGGGAGAGCAGTGGGTTTAGAAGTTGTACTGGTCGATATTGTTGGCGTCGAACTCCGTGGGCGGACCGACGATGACGGTGTTGTCAGCACCGACCTTCAAGGTGCCGAGATCGCCCGCCTTGAAGGAATCGCCTTCCTTGCCGGTGATCGTGCCAGCGACGAGCGCCTGCGCGGCGTAGACGGCGGCGGTGCCGATCTTTGCCGGGTCCCAGAGGGCGAACGCCTTGACGGTGCCGTCCTTCACGTACTTCCGCATCTGGTTGGGAAGCCCCAGGCCGACCAGCGCGACCTTGCCCTTGTAGGTGGAGGTCGAGAGGTAGCGTGCCGTGGCCGCGATACCGACCGTCGTGGGCGAGATGATGCCCTTGAGGTTCGGGTAGGTCGACAACAGACCCTGCGCGACCTGGAACGAGGTTGTGTCGTCGTCGTTGCCGTAGACGGTCGCGACCAGGTTGATCTTTGCGTACTTCGGGTTCGACTTGAGTTCGGCCTTCATGAACTCGATCCACGCGTTCTGATTCGTCGCGTTGGCAGTGGCGGAGAGGATGGCGATATCGCCTTCGTAGTTGATCTGCTCGGCGACCTGCTTCACCTCGATCAATCCAACATCCTTCGACACGACCTGGTTGATGAAGAGGCTGCGGCAGTTCTTGGCGGTGTCGGAATCAAAGGTGATGATCTTCGCGCCGCCGGCCTTGGCCTGGTTGAGCGCCGAGCAGACCGCGTTCGGGTCGTTGGCGGCGATCGCGATGACGTTGATCTTCTTCTGAGTGAGCGTGTTGACGTAGCTCACCTGCGAGGAGGCGCTCGCGGTGTTCGGGCCGACAACGGAGTAGGTGACGCCACTGAGGGCCGCCGCGGCCTTCTTGCCACCGCCGAGTTCGACGTCGGTGTACGGGTTGTTTAGCTGCTTCGGTACGAAGGCGATGCTGAAGCCTTTGGAGCTTCCGCCGGAAGACGCCGGGGTGCTGCCGGCCGCACAGCCCGCGAGCGCCACGACCGCTGCCGTGGTGAGTGCGCAAATTGCCAGGGCCCGACGAGCCGTCACTGGCCGGCCCTCCTTGAGCTGAAATAACTTCATTGTCTTTCCTTTCCTATGGAATCGTCGCCGGGTGCTCGGCGTACGAAATTTTCAGGCAGCGACGGCCTTGGTGATGAGTGCGCTGTTTTGGCGCCTCTCTCTCGAGCGGCGCACGCTCGCGCTGATGCTCGGCGCGATGACCGAGAGTACGAGAAGAGAGCCGGTGACGATGGTCAGCACAGTGTCGGGGAGCCCGGCGAGCTGGAGGGAGTAATTGACGGTTCGGATGATGAGGACTCCGGCGACCACCCCGATGATGCCCCCCGATCCTCCGAAGATCGAGACACCGCCGAGCAGAACGGCCGCGACCACGCTGAGTTCGAGTCCGGCCACACTGTCGCTCTGCGCGCTCGAGTACCGCAGAACCCAGAAGATGCCGGCGAAGGCGGAGATGCCACCGCTCGCGACATACAGCCAGAACTTGGATCGATTCACTCGGATGCCCACGAACCGTGCGGCCTCCTTGCTGAATCCGAGCGCGAACAGGGCGCGGCCGAACGGGGTGAAGTGCAGCAGAACAGCGAACGCGATCACCACGATCGCGACGAAGATTATGAAGGTCGGGATTCCGGTACCCCCGATCGTCGATGTCGCGAAGGTCGTGAGGTCGATAGGGAAGTCCGCCACCGCGTTGTCGCCGATGACGACGAGTGCGAGTCCGCGGAAGAGCGCGAGGGTTCCGATCGTCACCGCGAGCGATGGCAGCCCGATCGCCGTGATGAGGATGCCGTTGAACGCGCCGCAGAGTAGGCCGACGAAGATGCAGGCGACGAACACCCACCAGATGTTCCAGTGAGCGTCGTGGAAAAGCACACCCATCACGGCCGCCGACAGACCGGCAGTGCTCGCGACGGAGAGGTCGATCTCGCCGGTGATGATGATCAGCGCCATCGGCATGGCCATGAGCAAAATCGGCACGGCGTCGATGAGCAGGAAGCTCACTGTCGCCACGCCCGCGAAATAGGGAACGAGCACGCTGGCGATGACGACGATCAGCAGCAGGGCATAAACCGTATTAGCGTCGCGGCCGAGAAACAGCCGGCGTGCTGAGCTCCTGGATTTGACCGGTCGAGAGCCGGCGATGGTGGTTGCATTAGACATTGCGTGCCTCGCTCATTCGCAGTTTGCGGGCTGTCCGAATGGACAGGATGCGGTCGAGCAGGATCGCCGCGATGATCAGCACCCCGACGATCGCCTGCTGCCAGAACTTGTTGACGTTGAGGGCGGCGAGTGCCCCCGTCATCGTGGTCAGCAGTATCGCCCCGATCGCGGCCCCGGTGACCGTGCCGCTGCCTCCGAAGATCGCGACTCCCCCGACTACGACTGCCGCCACGATCTGCAGCTCGAATCCGGTGCCGGTGTCGGCACCCACCGAGTTGAAGCGGGAGGCGTAGAGCACTCCAGCGAGCCCAGACAGCGCGCCGCTCGCGATGAACGCTCCGACGACACGCCCGTTGACGTCGATGCCGAATAGGCGGGCGGCCTCGGTATCGGATCCGATCGCGTACAGGTCACGTCCGGCACGGGTGCCGAACATGAAGATGGCGGCGAGGATCACGACGATGAGGGCGGCGATGGCGAACAGCGGGATGCCCCACAGCGTCTGCACCGAGAGGTTGCCGAAAGCGGGCGGCTCGTTGCCGATGAAGTACTGGGTGCTTCCCGCCCAGGCGTTGTTGACACCGCGGAAGATATAAAGCGTTCCGAGCGTTATCACCAACGATGGCACCCCGGCGATGGTCACCACCAATCCGTTGATCGCCCCGAGAACCGCACCGAGCACGATACCGATGAGAAAGACGAGCGGGAGCGGGATGCTCGGGAAGGCATGGAACAGCGATCCGGTGCCGAAGGCCGAGAGCCCAAGTATCGAACCAATCGAAAGGTCGACATTGTTGGTGATCACGACAATGGCGAGTCCGACCGCCATGATCACGAAGATGGTCGAGTTGAGCAGCAGGTCTTTGACCCCCTGCGCTGCGAGAAATCGCGGGTTGACGCTCGCGGTCACGATTATCAGCACGGCGAGTGCGGCGAACACCGAGAACTCACGGGAGACGAAAATGCGTCCGACGGTACGTCCGGCGGTGGCCTTCTCGATCGGAGGGGCACTGAGGGTCTGGCTCATTCGGCACTCTCCGGTGATGCGCTTGCGGCATGCATAACTGCTTCGGCAGTCGCCTCTTCGCGAGATAGTCGCGCGGAGACGCGCCCCTCGTGCATGACGAGGATGGTGTCGGCCATGCCGAGCACCTCCGGCAGTTCGGACGAGATCATCAAAACCGCGATCCCCTGCACCGCGAGCTCGGAGATCAGCCGGTGCACTTCCGCCTTGGTACCGATGTCGATGCCGCGAGTAGGTTCATCAACGATGAGGAGTCGAGGCGCGGTGGCCAGCCACTTCGCGATCACCACCTTCTGCTGATTGCCGCCCGAGAGTGTTGCAACCGAGAGATCCTGGGATCCGGTCTTCACCTGCAGGCGAGCGCTCCACTCTTCGGCGACTTTGCGCTCGTCCTTCGCATTGATCAGGCCGAATCGCGCGAGTTTCCTCCGCAGTGTGAGAGTCGCATTGCGTGCGACGGAGAGGTCCATGACGAGACCTTGCTTGCGACGATCCTCCGGTACGAAGCCCATACCCGCGTCGATGGCGGCCTGGGGAGAATGGGCCTTGACGGGCTGTCCGGAGAGGAGCACTGTGCCAGTGTCGTAGCGATCGATACCGAAGACGGCTCGGGCCACCTCGGTGCGCCCGGCACCGACGAGTCCAGCGAGAGCCACAATCTCACCGGCCCGAACGTCGAAGCTGATGTCCGTGAAGACTCCGACGCGGGTGAGGTTCGTCACCGAGAGCACGACTTCCCCGATAGCCGCCATCTGCTTGGGGAACAGGGTCGCGATATCGCGTCCGACCATTTCACGGACCAGGCCGTCGACAGTGATCTCTGGTGTGCGGTGCGTTGCGATGAATGCACCGTCGCGCATGACGGTAATGCGGTCGCAGAGGTCGAACACCTCGTCGAAGCGGTGGGAAATGAAGAGGATACCGGTGCCTCGCTCACGCAGGCTGCGGGCTACAGCGAAGAGCCGCTCCACTTCCACGCCGCTCAGTGCTGCGGTCGGTTCATCCATCACCAGGATGCGGGCATCGAGCGAGATCGCCTTCGCGATTTCAATGATCTGCTGGTCAGCGATGGACAGGCCCTCGGCAACCCGGTCGGGGTCGACCGGTACGCCGAGCCGGGTGAAGAGGTCGCGTGCCTGCGCGCGCATGTCGGCCCGGTCGATGAGCCCGAGCCGGCCGCGCGGCTGGCGCCCGATGAAGATGTTCTCCGCGACGGTGAGGTCGGGGAAGAGAGTCGGCTCCTGGTAGATCACCGAGATACCCGCGGCCTTGCTGTCTGCCGGGGAACGGAACGTGACGTTCACTCCGTTCAACTGAAACCGCCCGGAGTCGGGCTGATAGACGCCGGCCAGGATCTTCACCAGCGTTGACTTGCCTGCACCGTTCTCGCCGACCAGCGCATGGATCTCACCCGGACGGACCTCGATGGTGCCGTCGGTGAGCGCGGCCACAGCTCCGAACGACTTCGTTGCAGAAACGAGCGATAGGGCGGGAGAGGTGGAGCTATCGGGGGTCATCGTCATTGACGGCAGATCCTCCACATCGAGGTCTATTGAATCGTTTTAAAATCGGGACGGACTGAACTCTATGGCGATCAGTTCCTCCGCGTCAAGCCCGAAGATGAATCGTTCCAAAATCGTACCTATCCGCACCCGGATGCTGGCATCATGCAATGAGCGGCGCACCGAGGCGCGGCTAAGGAACAGTGGAGAATCAGATGGCGGCCAGCGTGAAAGATGTTGCGAAACTCGCCGGCGTCTCGGTCGGTACGGTCTCCAACGTGATGAACCGTCCCGAGAAGGTCTCCGCTGTGGTCGCCGCCCGGGTTCAGACCGCGATCGACCAGCTCGGATTCGTGCGCAACGATGCTGCCCGCCAATTGCGCGCCGGGCGCAGCACCAGCATCGGCCTTGTCGTCCTCGACGTGCGTAACCCCTTCTTCACCGATCTCGCCCGCGGTGCGGAGGATCGTGCGGCCATTGACGGCTTCTCGGTGATCCTCGGCAACAGCGACGAGAAGGCCGATCGCGAGGCCACCTACCTCGACCTGTTCGAGGTGCAGCGCATGCACGGCGTGCTCATCTCACCCTTCGGCGAGATCACCGGGCGCTTGCAAAAACTGCGGGACCGCGGCATCCCCGCAGTGCTCGTGGACCGGACGAGCGCGGATACCTCCTTCAGCTCGGTTTCGGTAGACGATATCGCCGGTGGCGTGCTCGCCGTCGACCACTTGCTCTCTCAGGGTCGTCGCCGAATCGCCTTCGTCGGCGGTCCCCTCGAGATTCAGCAGGTCGCCGACCGGCTGGACGGCGCACGCACCGCGGTCGCGACGCAGCCGGATGCCTCCCTCGAGGTCATCCTGATCGACGGGCTCACCGTCATTAACGGCCGTGCCGCCGGGAGCGGGCTCGTTGCGCGAGACCCGGCTGATCGGCCGGACGCGGTGTTCGCGGCCAACGATCTGGTGGCGATGGGCGTGCTACAGGCACTGATGATGCAGGGGGCGGATGTTCGAGTACCCGAGCAGATCGCCCTGATCGGATACGACGACATCGATTTCGCCAGCGCAGCCGTCGTGCCGCTCTCCTCCATCCGCCAGCCGAGCGCCCTCATCGGCCAGACGGCGGTGGAGATCCTGCTTGAAGAAGCAGCAGACCCCTCCCTCACGCCCCGACAGGTGGTTTTCCAGCCCGAACTGGTGGTGCGAGAGAGTAGCTTGTAAGAATTATGCCCACGAAGATCCCCGCCGATGCTCCCGCGCTCATCGTGCCCGAGTTCGGCCGCATTTCACTCGGCCGGCGACACGTTGCTCATCCGGGACCGGGGAAGGTGCTCATTCGCACCGACTTCACCGGCGTCAGCGTCGGAACCGAGATGCTCGCTGCGACCGGGGAGCGGCCCGCTTGGGGGCCACCGCCCTTCACCCCCGGCTACCAGGGTGTCGGTCATATCGTCGCCTTCGGCGAGGGTGAGGAGCGGCATGGCCTCACGCTCGGCGAGGCGGTCGCCTGCTTCGGCGATGGCACCCACGGCGCCTACTTCATCGCCGACCTCGAGCTGACCTATCCGATCGAAGAGACCGATTCGTACCACATGGCGGCGCTGTTTGTGCCGGCCGCGGTCGGCCTCAATGCCATCGACAAGGCCGGACTCGAGAGCGGCGACACCGTGCTGGTGCTCGGCCAGGGGCTCATCGGGCAGGCCACTGCGATGCTCGCGCGCGACCGTGGCGCGTATGTGGTGGCCTCCGAGGTTTCGCCGGAACGGCGCGCCATCTCCGCGGCACACTGTGCCGATCGCGTTATCGACGGCTCGGCCGGATCGCCTTGGTCGCAGCTGCAGCCCGATTTTCCCGATGGCTTCGACATGGTAATCGAGTCCACCGGCGTCGCAGTCCTCATCGACAGCGCGCTCGAATGTCTGCGCTTCGAGGGCACTATGGTCTTCGAAGGCCTCTATCCCGACCAGGTCTCCTTCACCTATGAGCTCGCGCATGAGCGCCAGATCAACGCGGTCTTCCCTTGGTTCATCGGCACATCGGAGGTGCGCCGCACGGTTCTTCGCCGCATCGTCTCCGGCGAGCTCGACTTCGATCCGTTGATCACCAACCAGGTCAACTGGACCGAAGCGGATGCTACCTATCGACGCCTCTTCACCTCGGAGCGCGATCATCTCAACGGTATCGTCATCGACTGGCGGGGAGCGGAATAGTCATGCCTCTCGAGGGAAAATACGCACCGAGCACCTCTGACTGGGCGCGCGCCCAAGCGGAGCTGGTCGAGGCGACCGGTGGAGCTGAGGGCACCGAACTGCTCGGAATGCCGGTAATCGTGCTGACATCTATCGGTGCGAAAACCGGGATGCTGCGAAAGACGGCTCTCATGCGGGTCGAACATGAGGGCGAGTACGCCGTCGTCGCTTCACTCGGCGGGGCCCCACAGCATCCGGTCTGGTATTACAACCTCGTCAAGAACCCGAAGGTCGAGCTGCAGGATGGTGCGGAGAAGGCCGACTATGTCGCCCGCGAAGTCAGCGGAACGGAGAAAGCCACGTGGTGGCAGCGCGCGGTGGCGGCGTATCCGCCGTATGCCGAATACCAGGAGAAGACCGACCGACAGATTCCGGTGCTCGTACTGAGTCGAGCTGACACGGCACTGTTTGATGAGTGAATCTGCTGCTACCAGGCGCCCGATCCTCGTCTGGGACATCGCCGTCTCGATCGCGGTGCTCGTAATCGGATTCGGCTTCCTCATGGTCTCCGCCGTGATCGACCTGTTCTCGGCGGCGTTCGTTGGCAACTGTCCGGTTCGCACCTGCTCGGCGGGAGCAGCGATTGCCTCGCTCGGTATCTCCTGGTTCATCATGTTGCTGATACTGCTCATCGGGGCCGTGCTCACGATCGTCAGCCTTGTACGTCGCCGCCAGTCGTGGTGGATCGCGCTCGTTGCGCTCGTGCTCGTCGTCGCGGTCTGGATCGTCGGATTCGTGTACTACTCGCAGGCGGTGAGCCACCTGCGAGTCATGATGGACGGCGTGTTGGCGCTGGGGACCGCGCTACTCGCATAGGCCAGAAACTGCAGCGTGTTTGTTCCTCCGCGTCAGATCTGTTCCGGTTCGAGTGAGCACGGACCTGACGCGGAGGAACAAACACAGCACGCTTAACTCCGTCGCCGCGCGGATGCGATACACCAGACTCCGCCGGTGGACCACGGCGCGGCGCTCGATGTTCTACGTTGGGCTGTATGTCCTCCAACAAGCCTCCCGGGCGTCGCGATAAAAAGCGCATGAGTACCAGAAAAGCCCCCGTCGTACCGCGGCGGCCCGCATCCGGTTCCGAGGGCGGTGAGCTGCCCCATCACGAGTTTCTGGTCGGGATCGACGAGACACTTCGCTCCGCCGACCCTCTGGCCCTGTTGATGCTGGCGAGCGGCATCATCACCACCCTGGATCCGCGCCAGCAGAATCCTCTGAAGGTGGATACCGGGCAGCCCACCCTGGTCGACCTCTGCGAAAGCTTCTTGGAGGCGGGCCTCCGGCAGACGGATGCTCTGCTCAAGGTCATCGGTGAGATGGCCGGAGACGACCTGCTCCGCGAACGAATTCGCCGGTCGGTCGCCCAGCGCCGGCACGCGATACCCGGGTGGGTGGTGCGCCTGGGCGAAGCGCGACCCTACCGCGCGGTCGAGATGACTCATGTGCTGAAGGATGGCGACAAT
>JBKJLH010000154.1:0-22736 GCA_046597035.1 Lacisediminihabitans sp. | reverse complement strand
AGAGTATCCGAGCCCCTCGTAGAGCGCAATCGCGGCGGGCTGGAGAGTGCCGGTCTGGAGAACGAGGCGTGTGGATCCGAACTCTCGAGCAACGGATTCAAGCTGGGTCATGAGAGTGCGTGAGATGCCTCGGCCGCGATGAGACTCGCGCACGAAGACTTTTTTGATCTCGAGCACGTCACGACTCGCGGCATCGGCAGGATAAGGACGCAGACCGGCCTGCCCCACCGGCGTTCCCCCGGAAAGCGCGAGCAGTGTGGCCACGATCGTTTCCGGCACCACGGCGAATGCCTCTGACAGAGATCGGGCCGTTTCCGGCGGATAGTGCTCCACGGTCGAGCCGTAAAGCACGGTCATCTCCTCCTCCATCGTGTCCCTCAATTGAGAGGCGCGCGGGTCGACCCAGTCGACCCGCGCGATCTCTATCGTTTCTGAGGGTTCGGAAGCGGCTACTTCGCGCCTACGGTCGCCGAGGCGTTGGACTCGTACGACGTGTTGGTCGACTCGAAGAAGTTCACGAGCTGGAGCGTGTCATTGGCGGTCGCCATCCACTTGGCCGGGTTCGTGACGTTGTACTCCGCCTCGAAGCCGAGTTCCTCAAGCCGGCGGTCGGCCAGGTACTTCACGTACTGGTTGATGTAGTTGGCGTTGAGGCCGAGGATGCCACCGGGAAGGAGGTCGCGGTTGTACTGCTCCTCGAGCTCTACGGCATCCAGAATCATCTGCTTGATCTCGGCCGCGAACTCCTCCGTCTGCAGATCGGGGTTCTCCTCCAGCACCGTGAGGATGAGGTTGATCCCGAACTTGAGGTGAAGCGACTCGTCGCGAACGACCCAGTCCATGAGAGACCCGAAGTTGCGCAGCAGGTTGCGCTGGCGGAACGACAGCGCCACCATGAAGCCCGAGTAGAACCAGAGGCCCTCGAGGATCACGTTGTACGCCACGAGGTTGCGCACGAAGTCCTTCTTACCTTCTGTGGTGGTGATGTCGAGGGTGTTCTCCGTCATGCGACGGATGTACTTTATTTCGAACTCCTCTTTTTTGGCCATCGAGGGAATGTCGACGTGCGAGTTGTACGCGGCCTCACGATCGATCGGGAAGGTCTCGAGCACGTACTCGAACGACATGCAGTGGTTGGCCTCCTCCCACATCTGCTTCGCGAGGTAGATGCTGCACTCCGCCGCATTCACGTAGGGATACACGCCGAAAGCAAGCGCCTTGTTGACCAACAGCTCGTTCGGGTTGAAGTAACTCATGAGGAAGGTCACCGCGTGGCGCTCTTCGTCCGTCATCTTCTTGAAATCGGCGATGTCTTCACCGAGCTGGATCTCGTTAGGGAACCAGGTGTTCGCGACGGCCTGGTCGTACAGATCCATCGCCCACTGGTAACGGATCGGCTTGAGAAGCAGCCCCTCTTGCAGGCCAGTTCCGAGAATTCCCATGTGCTGTACTTCTTTCTTGGTAGGACTTTCAATTTTCAGTGCTGTTGTGTTCGTGAAGTTGTGTTCGTGTAAGGCGCTCAGCGCCCGTGTCGAGATCCGCCCGTGTCGGGATCGACTATTGGCAGCTTTCGCACTGCAGGTCGTCCATCGGATCGACCGGAACTTGATATTCGAAGACTGCGGTGTCGTTGTTCACTGTCTACTCTCCCGACTTGGGAGCGAGCCCACCGAAGCCGAAGCCGCGCTTGGGCGCCGGAGCGCTCTCAACCGATGCGGCCTCAACGGGCACAGAAGAAACGGGCACAGAAGAAACGGGTGCAGAAGAAACGGGTGCAGAGGAGACGGGTGCAGGTGCAACCGCCCCAGCAGTGGCAGCAGGCGCACTGGTCGAACCCGCTGCGACAGCGGAACCAAAGCCCTTGCGCACCGCGCCGCCCGCGCCTGAGCCGATCTGCTCCGATTTGTTGACCTTCACCGTGGACTGCTCGGCGGTGTGACGCGGCTTCATGTGCAGGTAGTAGGTGGTCTTGACGCCACGCTCCCAGGCGGCGAGATAGATCTCCATCATGTCGCCGAGATCACGCGTCTCGAGGTACATGTTGCGGCTGATGGACTGATCGATCCATTTCTGCGCACGGGCCGCTACCTCGAGGAAGGAGTACGGCGAGAGCTGGAAGCTCGTCTTGTACGTGGCCTTCATGTGGTCCGGGATCGCCGCGATGTTCTGGATGTCACCCTGGCTGCGCAGGATCGCCTCGCGGGTGGTGTCCCAGATCCCCAGCGCCTGCAGGTCGGTCACCAGGTTGCGGTTCACCTCCAGGAACTTGCCATTAGAGGTGGAGCGGCTGAAGATCTGAGAGAACTGTGGGTCGAGGCCCGGTGTGGTGCCGGCAACAAGCCCGATGGATGCGGTGGGTGCGATCGCCATCAGCGTCGCATTGCGCATGCCTCCCTTGACCTTCAGGCGCAGGGCATCCCAATCGAGACGCGTTGTGCGGTTGACCTTGATCTCCATGCCGCGGTCTTCCTCGGTCAACGCGATCGAGTCGAGAGGAACGAGGCCCTCCGACCAGCGGGAGCCTTCGAAGTTCGGGTACGAGCCACGCTCTGTCGCGAGGTTGGCGCTCTCGTCGATCGCCGCGTAGGAGACGTGCTCCATGATCTCATCGATCAGATCGTAGGACTCTTCGCTCTCGTAGCTGAAGCCGAGACGCTCGACCACATCCGTGAACCCCATGACGCCGAGGCCGACGGCTCGGTTTTGCTCGTTGGAGAAGTCGGCCTCCTGTACCGAGGATCGAGTGATGTCGATGAGGTTGTCGAGCTGGCGCACGGCGAGGCGGGCGCTCTCTTCTAGCTTGGCGAAATCGACCGCGAGGCCACCCTCCCCGAGCTCGCCAGCGTTTCGAACGCGGAGATGACGCGAGAGGTTGATCGATGCCAGGTTGCAGACCGAGACGTTGTCCTTGTCCTGCGGCAGGGTGATCTCGGTGCAGAGGTTGGAGAGGTGGATCGTTCCCGTGTTGTTGTTGAGCGCGCGGTTGTTGATCGTGTCTTTCCAGCACAACCACGGGTGGCTGGTGGTCTGAAGAGAGATGAGGATCGACTTGAACTGTTCGCGCGCGGTGATCTTCTTGAACAGGCGCATCTCGCCGGCCTCGGCTTTGACGACGTATTCGTTGTACTTCGCCGAAAATTCCTTGCCGTAGAGCTCATTGAGGTCCTGCACTTCGAGCGGGTCGAAGAGGTACCAGCTGTCATCATTCTGTACGCGCTTCATGAATTCGTCGGAGATCCACACCGCGGTATTGGCGGTACGGGTGCGCCGATAGGGGTCGCCGGAGTTTTGACGTAGGTCGAGGAACTCGGGGAAGTCGAGGTGCCAGTTCTCCATATAGAAGCAGAGGGCGCCAAACTTCTTGCCACCGCGGCTCACCGCGCGGAGGATCGAGTCGATCGTGTGCATGAACGGGATCGGGCCGGTCGAGGTGGTGTTGTTCGAGCGGATTGGCGAACCCTGCGCGCGCAGCTTGGTGACCGAGAGTCCGATTCCGCCGGTGCCCTTGGTGAGCCACATCACATCGCGGGTCGTTTTGGCGATGTGCTCCATGTCATCCTGCATCTCCATGACGAAGCAGTTTGCGAGTTGCGGGTAGACAGTGCCCGCATTGACGAGAGTGGATCCCGCGGCCAGATATTCGAGCTGCGACATTTTCTCGTAGAACTTGATTGCGTGCTCGGTGGGATTCGCCTCGTTGAGGGAGAGGCCCATCGCGATGCGCATCCAGAAGTACTGCGGCACTTCGAGTGCGTCGCCATTTCGACCCTTGATGCCGTAGCGGTTGTTGAGTGTCACGACTCCGATGTATTTGAGCAGCCCGTCGTGCGCCGGCTCGAGGTGTTGCGAGAGGAGTTCGAGGTCGAAAAGCTCGATGAGGCGGCTGTCGAGAAGCTTCTCCTCGACTCCACGGGTCACGTTTGCAGCAAAGTGGCTCGCGTGCAGCGCTTTAAGGTCATCAGCGTTCTCATAGTCACCGAGAACGCGTTTGTAAATGGTCTTGAGAAGCAGCCGTGCTGCCACCGTGTCAAAGGCCGGATCGTCTTTCACGTTCTGAAGTGCGACCTGAATGACTGCCTCGTCGAGCTGCTGGGTACTGATGCCGTCGAACAGGGTCAGTTCGAGTTCGCTGGCGATCTGCGTCACCCAGGTGATGTTCTCGTCCAGACCGGCACTGGCATGCTCGATCGCGAGGTTGATCTTGTTCGCGTCATACGGCTCGCGTTGCCCATTGCGCTTGACTACGGTGATTGCCACGTTTGCTTCCCCTCGTGCGCCCTTCTGCAGGGCCGAAATAGTGTGCGGAACCCGTTATTCCCTTCCTTCGCCCGGTGGGGTCTCAGTGCGGGGGTTCTGCGGTCTGACCACTATATATCGGGCTTCCGGCAAAGAGGTAACCCCATATGTAGTGGGCGTGTCATCCACAGATTGTGGATAAGTTCGCCGGTTTCTCCACAGGCTGTGCACAAATACCGCCGGTGGTACTCCGACCCTACCCGCGACGTCCGACCCCGGCGATTTCCTGGTTGACCGCTAGGCTTGAGGCCTTGTGAAGACCTACCTGAGCCTCCTGAAAACGAGAGGTGTCGGGCGCATCATGGCGGCCCAGCTGGTTGCGAGATTCCCGAACGGGATGCTCTCTCTCGCCTTCCTGTTGCACATCGAGCACATCGCCGGCTCGTACTTCGCGGCCGGTCTGGTGCTCGCGGCAACGAGCATCGGGCAGGCGATCGCCGGACCCCTCACCAGTCGATGGATGGGCGTCTGGGGTATGCGCCGCGTGCTGGTGCTCACTACAATCGTCTGCGCGACCGCTGTCGGAACCATTGCTCTGGCCCCGGCGTTGCCGATCGGGCTGTACATGGCCATCGGATTCGTCGGCGGGCTGAGCACTCCCCCGATCCAGCCGGCGGTGCGCACGATCTATCCAAAGATGGTGAATTCACGCCAGCTGACCCCCCTGTTCTCCCTCGACGCCTCGGCGCAGGAAGTGATCTGGGTACTCGGACCGGTGATCACGACCTTCCTCGCCATCCAGGTGAGCTCTCGGCTGGCGATTCTCGTCGCCCTCGTCTTCCTGGTCGGCGGCGGTATCTGGTTCATCTCCTCTCCCGAGGTCGGCCAGGTACGCATCCCCCGCAGCAAGCGCAACCTCGGAGCGGTCCTGAAAAAACCCGCCGTTCTGCTCGCGACAACGACCGGCTTCCTGCTGGTCGGCGCGTGTGCAGCGGTGGAAGCGGGCGTGGTCTCGGCCTTCGGAAAGAGCGGACCGCAGGCGGGACTCGTTCTCGGCCTGTTCGCGGTCGGCTCGCTTATCGGCGGCCTCGCGCTCGGGCACATTCCGATCGGACCGTGGGCTCTCGCGCGCCGCCTGTTCGCGATCTTCGTCGGGATGTCGTTGGCCGCCGTATCCCTCAACTTCTGGTGGCTCGCGGTTACTCTCTTCATCGCGGGAATCGGTATCGCCCCCGCCCTCGCGGTGATGTTCGCGATCGTGTCATCCAGCGTCCGGTTCAGCGAGACGGCCGAGGCGTACGGGTGGGTGGGAACGGGCCAACTCATCGGTGCCGCGATCGGTTCGGCCGTCGCCGGTTTCATGATCGACCGGTTCGACGCGCCCGGTGCCTTCTGGGTGGCGGCGACCTTCGCCGGCGTCGGCTTCCTCATCCCCACGGTCTTCCATCGAGCACATCCGGACCTGCGCGGCCGCGATGCAAGTCCGATCCCCGACACGGAACCGATCGCGACGCATCCCGGATAGGGCTGGCCAGCGTCAGCCCCGGCACTGAAGGGGATTTCGACCGCGGCACAGACCCGGACCATCCCGAGACAGACGACGACGGTTTTGAGCGCGGTGATACCGCGGGTGCCGCCCGACACACCGCCGTAGCTGACGAAGGCCACCGGCTTTCGCCACCACTCGGCCGAAATGTAGTCGAGCGCATTCTTCAGCGCCGGAGAAAAGCTGTGGTTGTTTCGGGAGTCACAAGCACGACGGCATCGGCCGCATCAACCCGGGCGCTCCAGTCGAGGGTGTGTTGCTTCGTGTAGGCACGCAGCCGCGGATGATTCGGCTCATCCATGAACGGAAGCCCGAGTTCGACCAGATCGACAAAATCCACCTCGAAGTCCTCCCGCGAGAGGGCGCCATCCCGCACCCATTCGGCGATAGCAAGACCAATGTGCCCTGGACGAACACTTCCGACGACAAACATGAGCTGCAGCATTCTTCTCCTCCACCTTTTTCCCCCGAGCATCGGGATAGATATCTATTCGCGACGTTGCGGCGAGCCACGTCGGCTCCGCCAGGCTCCGATCAGCAGCAGTCTTCGATAATAGGAGGATGACATCAACGACCTCGCCCCTACTCGCGATGAACGACGGCCGCGACATCCCGCAGCTCGGGCTCGGTGTGTACAAGGTGCCGGATGCCGAGGCGGCACGGGTAGTGGAGGTCGCCCTCGATGCGGGCTACCGTCACATCGACACCGCGACGCTGTACAACAATGAGCGTGGTGTGGGCGACGGTGTGCGTGCCTCGGGGGTTGCCCGCGACGAGGTCTTCGTCACCACAAAGGTCTGGGATGACGACCACGGCTTCGACAAGACCCGCCGTGCCTTCGACTCGAGCCTCGAGCTTCTCGGATTCGACTACGTCGACCTCTATCTCATCCACTGGCCGGTACCGTCGAAGGACCTCTTCGTGGAGACCTGGCGGGCACTCGAAGCGATCAAGGCCGACGGTCGCGCGCTCTCCATAGGGGTCTCGAACTTCGCTCCGCATCACATCAATCGGCTGCTCGCCGAGACCGAAACGGTTCCGGCGATCAACCAGGTGGAGCTACACCCGTGGCTTCCGCAGCGGGACGTGCGCGACTACGACGCGAGCCATGGGATTCTCACCGAGGCGTGGTCGCCGCTGGCGCGCGGACGCCTGATCGGGGATCGGGTGCTCGACGCCATCGCGGCGAAACACGACTGCAGCGCCGCTCAAGTGGTGATCCGCTGGCACCTCCAGCTCGGCAACGTGGTGATCCCAAAGTCGGTGACAGCGAGTCGAATCGTGGAGAACTTCGACGTGTTCGACTTCGAGTTGGATGCGGCGGACCTGGCCGCTGTCGGAGGACTCGAGTCGGGCGTGCGCACGGGCATGGAGCCGGACGCGCACTGATGCCCCTGCCGGTCGAGTAGGCCGCCGCTTCCCTGCCGGACGCGCACTGATTCCCCTGCCGGTCGAGTAGGCCGCGACGAAGGAGCCGCCGTGTCGAGACCAACATTGCGACACAGACACCGCTTTCGACGTGGTCACCAGCGGTCGTGTACCGCTACTCGAAACTCACGGTCGTAGAGCTCGGTCACCGCGGCGGTGAACTCTGAACTCAACCGTGGCATCGAACCCGCCGCCGCGTTGCTCTCGGCCTGTTCCACGTTCCGGGCTCCGGGGATGACTGCACTCACGCCGTCGAGCTGGGCGACCCAGGCGAGTGCGACCTGTGCGGTGCTGAGTCCGAATGCCGCGGCCTCGCCGGGCAACAGTGCCGCAAATTCCCGCGCGGCGGCCACCCCGCGGTCGAAATCGACGCCCGAGAAGGTCTCCCCCACGTCGAAAGCGGAGCCGTCACGGTTGTAGGTGCGATGGTCGTTCGCCGCGAAGGTAGTGGCGGCGGTGTACTTGCCGCTGAGCAACCCGGAGGCGAGGGGGACTCGCGCAATGATTCCCACGCCGGCCGCGATCGCGGCGGGGAGCACGGCATCCAGCGGCTTCAGGCGAAAGGCGTTGAGGATGACCTGCACCGTCGCGACATTCGGTCGTGCGATGGCCGCGAGCGCTTCGTCCGCCGTCTCGACACTCACGCCGTACGCCGCGATTGCGCCGTCGTCGACGAGAGTATCCAGATCGTCGAAGACCTGGTCAGTGGCTAAAACGGCGGTCGGAGGGCAGTGCAGCTGTACCAGATCGAGGGTGTCGGTGCGCAGGTTGGTGCGGGAGCGATCGGTCCATTCGCGGAATTTCGCGAGCGTGAAGTTTGCGGCATCCTGGGCCTCGCGGCGGCCCATCTTGGTCGCAACGGTGATGCCGTGGCCCGGTCGGGCGTCGAGATAGTCACCGATCAGCTGTTCGCTGCGGCCGTCACCGTAGACATCCGCGGTGTCGAAAAGCGTGACGCCGGCCTCGGCGGCAGCGTCGAGGACGGCACGGGCGTCCGTCTCCGTCACCTCGCCCCAGTCGGCACCGAGTTGCCAGGTGCCCAGCGCTATGGCGGAGACGGTGCGGTTGGTGCGTCCGAGGAGGCGAGTTTCCATGAGACCAGCCTAGGTCGCGCCCAACTACGTGAGAGTCAGTCGCGCAGGTCTTCCTTGTAATCGTTCTTCGCCCTGGTGGCGTCACGCTCGGCCTCTGCCTTCGAAACCTCTGCTTCGGCGCGTTTCACCTGACCCTCTGCCATCGCTTCGTCGACACGATCGCTCACGCGCTCCTTGGTGTCGTCGACCCACTCGCCAACCTTCTTGCCGGTCGCTTGCGCAGCATCCCTGGCGTCGTCCAACAGTCCCATGTTCTCTCCTTTGCGTGGCGTTTCCTTCACGGTATCCCAGCTTCGGCTCACACATCCGGCTTCCACCTTATTCCCAGAATTACGGGAGACGGTGACGGACGAACCGTGCAAAACGTTGGGTAGCGGCTCGCCGGAGCACCCGTTTACCGTGAGGTTATGAGGCGAATACTTGTCACCACGGTTCTGCTCGTTACGGCGCTCTGCCTTGCAGGATGCAGCGCATCCTCGGGGTCCTCGCGGTCCGACAGCTCCGGCAGCTCGGTTTCTCGCCCGCCGGCGATCACGGCCGAGAAAGGGTCCGGCACTGTCGACAGCGCATCCCTGCCGACCTCCGCCCGAGCTGTGATCACGACCGGCAGCATCTCCATCACTGTGGATAAGCCATCTACTGCGGCCGAGAAAGCAGTGAGAATTGCGAATGTCGCGGGAGGCCACGTCGACGGACGCCAGGAACACCCCTCGAGCGGCGGCGAACCGGGATCTGCGCAACTGGTGCTGCGCATCCCGAGCACGAGACTGGATACGGCGCTCGCAGAGCTCAAGAAACTCGGTCGCGTGGAGAACGTGACACTTTCGGCGCAGGACGTCACCGGAGCGTCCCAGGACCTCGGAGCCCGGATCGCCGCACTCGCTACCTCCGTCGACCGGCTCGTCCAACTCATGTCCCGCGCCACGACTACCGCCGACCTCATCTCCATCGAGACCGCTCTCTCCGATCGCCAAGCGAACCTCGAGAGTCTGCAGGCCCAGAAGCGTGGTCTCGATGACCGGGTGGACCTCGCCACGATCACCGTGAACTTCGGTGCCCTCGCCTCCGCACCAGAGCGCCCGCCCGGTACTTTCCTCTCTGGACTCTTCGCCGGCTGGGGGTCGTTCGTGACGGTCCTCTCCGGCGCGCTCGTGGTCGTGGGAGTTGCCCTGCCCTGGATCGCATTCGCCGCAATTCTGACGGCGATCGTCGTGCTGGTGGTGCGCCGCCGCCGCACCCGCGCCATCCAGCAACCGTAACCAGCCTCGATGCGACCTCATACTGGCGAGAAATCAGCGCTGGCGAGAAATCAGCGCTGGCGGGCGAGGTTCTCGAGCAGCTCCGGTGCGGCCCGATCGAGTTGCGCTCCGCCGAGGCGGATGCCCGTCGCCATCAGCGTCGAGCCGAGCCCAATGCCCACGGCGAGAGCTATCCAGCCGAGGGCAGCCACCGAAAGCATTGCTCCGACCACCGTGAGCACGAGCTCCGGCAACACGAGAACACTGAGCACACCCCAGGTCGCGAAGGTCGTGAGGGCAGTGGTGAAACCTGCTCCGGGTGCCGCCTTGAACGGGTTGTCTCCTGGTCCGGGAACCGGGATGACGATGCGTGCAGAGGAATAGCTCGAGACGCCGAGCCCGGTGAGAAAGATACCGATGGAGAGCCCGAGAAGGCCGGGCAGAATCTCCCACGAGCCGCTGATCCATACCGAACCGATGCTGAAGATGATCACGATGGGCAACCCGAAGCTCGCGAGAGCGGCGGCACGGCCGAGCCGGTCATCCCTGCCTCGGATGCCGGAGGAGATCTGCGTTGCGAACGCGGTGCCCTCATAAGAGAGATCGGAGAAGATCGACAGCGAAAGCAGCAGCGCCACGATCGGGCCGACCGAGTGGAGCACGTCGAGTGACCCGTTTCGGCTATAGAAGAACATGAGTGCGGGGACGAGCGGCACGATGAGCAGCTGCCGCGCATAGCGCGGATCTCGAATCCAGTACGTGAGCGAGCGGGCCGCGACCGCTCCCACCGGGGTCGCGGGAAAGCGGCCGAGCCACCCGAGTTTTCCGCTTCCACGGCTGCGAGAGGTGGTGTGAGCCGGAGTGATGAGGGCGAGCGCAAGACTACGTCGCCAGAGCAGCACGAGCAGCGCCAATGTCACGATACCGATCAGAAAGTGCAGGGAGGCATCGCCCAAGCGACCGGACGCCGCATCCGATGGCACCGCCCAGAGCGCGCCGAGCGGTGTCCAGGCGAGAGCGTTCGCGAGACCGGGAAGAGTATCCGTGGCCGTGCGGATGCCGGAGGACACAGACACGATGATCGGCCCGAGCAGCACGAGCGGGATGATCGCGAGGAATCCCGCGGCCTCCCGAAAACGCCGACCAGAGGTGAAGGTCGAACTGAGGGTGGTGACCGCGCGCGAGCCAACTATGCACGTGGCGGCAGCAATCGCCGCGCAGACGGCCGCGATGAGGGCGATGACGGGATGCCGCCACCAGGTGCCCGCGGTCGCCAGCGACGCGAGCATGGTCACGATTCCCGGCACTCCCACGAGTCCGCTGAGGGCAAGGCCGAGCAGCAGGGTATTGAGCGGAATCGGGAAGGTCACCAGTCGGGCCGGTTCGAGGGTCTGGTCGATGCCGGAAGCGAGGAGCGGAATGAGCACCCAACCGAGTACCAGCGCAGAACCCGCGAGAACGACGACCGTGCGCGCTACCGATACCGGCGCACCGCTGAGAGCGAACAGTCCGACGGCGATCCCGAACAGCATTCCGAGACCGTACAGCGCACCGAAAATGACGGCAACCAGTTGCCAGGTGCTGCGCATCAGGGAATTTTTGAGAACGAGGAGACGCAGTCTCAGGAGATTCGTAACCACTCGGGACCTTCCGCGTGGTGGCGTCCGCCGACCAGCTCGACGAATTTATCTTCCAGCGTCGATGCGCCCCGCACCTCGTCGACGGTGCCGGCAGCAAGCACCCGACCCGCCGCGATAATGGCGACGTGGTCGCACATGCGCTGCACGAGGTCCATCGCATGACTCGAGACGATGACCGTGCCGCCGGAGGCCACATAGCCCTGCAGGATGTCGCGGATGTTCGCCGCCGATACCGGATCGACGGACTCGAACGGCTCGTCGAGCACGAGAAGGCGCGGCGCGTGCACGAGCGCGCAGGCGAGCGCGATCTTCTTGGTCATGCCCGCCGAGTAGTCCACTACGAGCGTGCCGCTCGCGGCCTGCAGGTCGAGGAGGCCAAGCAGATCGCCGACGCGTTCGGCCACCGTTTCGCGGCTCATGCCCGTGAGAAGGCCGGAATACGTGACGAGCTGCTCCCCGGTGAGCCGATCGAAAAGACGCACGCCATCGGAGAGCACTCCGACGAGTCGCTTCGCCTCGAGCGGGTTGCGCCAGACATCGATCCCCTGCAGCATAATGGTGCCCGCATCCGGTCGCAGTAGGCCGGTCGCCATCGACAGGGTGGTGGTCTTTCCCGCGCCGTTCGGACCGACCAGCCCGAAAAAGGAGCCCGTCGGCACATCCAAGTCGAGATTATCGACCGCGTTCTTCTCGCCGAAGCGTTTGTAGAGGCCGCGGATACCGAGGGCAACCGGCCCGGAGCCCGGTCCGGCCACGCGCGGGTCCGGCGGCTGTTTCTGGGGCTCGGTCAGATTCTCAGGTTGGTTCTCAGGCACGAGCGTCACCCTATCGGATGGGGCCGTGCGCGGCGCAGGCCCAGTGCGGAGGAATCATCTGACGCAGCTCCGGCAGAGACAAGAGGGGGATGGACCCGCTTGCTTCTGCGCTGCCCCGTCCTGCCCCGTCCAAAGCCGCACTCCGCGCGCCGCAGAGCAGAGATCCTGCTTGCCCGTCTGCGGGTTGCGCAACGTGAGCGGAACGCCGGTGATCCGTCCGCGGTCAGCAACAGTTAGCACGAAGAACTCCCCGCGAACGTGCGCCATATCGGCACGTTGCGGGGAGTTTCTGCAGCGCTGGTGGACCCTAGGAGATTCGAACTCCTGACCTCCTCGATGCGAACGAGGCGCGCTACCAACTGCGCCAAGGGCCCCTACTGCGTTGCTACGTTATCACTTTCGAGGCGGCCTTCCGCGCAGAAGTGCGCGCAAGCGACCGAACCGCCGGGCTAGGCGCGACGACGGCGGAGCACAGCGTCGAGGTCCGTGTGCGACTCAGGCTGCTCCTCGACGAAACCCATACGGGCGAAGCGGCTCGGTGCGGCGACGGGACGTATCGGAGTGACCTCGGGAGCCTCGTGTGCCTCGCGCAGCCGCCGTTCGGCATCCGCGGCGGCCTGGCGCAGCTCGGCGGCGGCCTCGAGCGAGGCGACGAGGGAGCGCTCCGGAGCGGGACGGGACATGTAGAGGGGCTTCGGTACCGGCACCGGGGTCCAGGTGGTCTGCACGGGGGCGACGGGAACGACGACGACCCGCGGCGCTTCGACGACGACCGCGGGCCGGGAGCGCAGGCTGCGGGCGAGTTCGGCACGGGCGCGGCCGACGGATGCCATCTGCCCGAGCATCAGGACGCTGCCGACGCTCACGGCGGCGGCGGCGGCGAGCGGCATCCACGCCCCGGATCCGACGAGCTGAGCCATCCCGAGTGCAGTTCCGACAATGCCGGCCAGGAGAATTGCGGAGGTGATGGCACGCGAGCGGCGGAGGCGCCGGGAGGCGGATGAGCTGGTGGCGATATCCGCGGCAATGGCCGGCTGGGTCTCAGCGAGACGACGGGCGGCGGCACGCGCGACCGCGGCATCCTGCGCATCGGCGATGGCTGCGGTGCGCTGCAGTTGCTTCTTGAGCACACGTTCCTGCTGCGCAGCATCACGAGCGGTCGCCTCGGCACGAATCTGCCGGGGGACTTCGGACGTCTCCGCCAGGATTCGCAAGGTCTGCTGTAGGCGCAGCGCGTTGCGCTCCGTCGCGAGATACTCGCGCCGACGCAGCCAGGTCGGCACCAGATAAACCAGCCACAGCACTGCGGCGAGCGCGATGATCACGCTCGATCCGACTCCGTCTCCACCCATAGCCCTACGGTACGAGGGAGCGGTCGATTAACGCCCGATTACCGAGGGTGTGTTCCGCGCTGAAGTGAGGCGTCCCAGTCGGCCTGGGGCACGACACCGGCGCCCTCGGGCACCCGACCGTCGAGCCAGCGTCGGAGGACTCCGGCAGGAAGCTCTTCTCCCACGAGCGCGAAGCAGAAGTGGTCGCGCCAGTCACCGTTGATGTGGATGTATCGCCGCCGCAGGCCCTCGTATCGAAACCCGAGTTTCTCGACCACCCGAAGGCTCGGCGCATTCTCGGGACGGATGCAGATCTCCATGCGGTGAAGGCCTACTTGGAAGAAGGCGTAGTCGCTGGCGAGTGCGACCGCGGTCGGCGTCACTCCCTTGCCGGCGAAACGTTCCGAGACCCAGTAGCCGATCGTCGCGGACGACAGCGATCCGTAGGTGATGCCCGACACATTGAGCTGCCCGGCGAATTCGCCGTTGTATTCGATCGCGAAGGGCAGGCCGAAACCGGCGCGCGCATTGGCCTGGAGGCTGCGGATACTGGAGCGCACATCAAAACTCATCGCGCCATGCGGGTTGGTCGCCTCCCACTTGCGCAACCATCCCCGGTTCTCGAGTAATTCGTGCTCGAGCACTCGCGCATCCCGCACGCGGATGGGCCGGATCGTGGTCTTGCCCTCGCGGAGGGAAGGGATCGGAGTCGCCACAGCTCCAGTCTAGAGCCGGGGTTCGGCAGCGTTCGGCCTCGGGAGGGGTGGCTCGACGTGCTCGCGGACGGCCTACTCGAGGGTGCGCGCGAAGTCCTTGAGCCAGGGGCGAAGATCCCGGCCGAGATCGTCTCGGTCGACCGCGAGCTGGATAATCGCCTTGATGTAGTCGAGTCGATCGCCGGTATCGTAGCGTCGCCCGCGGAAGACGACGCCATAGACACCACCGGCGATGCTGGGGTTCGCGGCCAGTGTCTGGAGGGCATCTGTCAGCTGGATCTCCCCGCCCTTGCCCGGGGGCGTGTGCTCCAGGATGTCGAAGACCTCTGGCTGAAGCACATAACGGCCGATGATCGCGAAGTTCGATGGCGCATTCTCCCGGGTGGGCTTCTCGACAAGGCCGGTGACGCGCACCACATCGTCATCATCGGTCGCCTCGACCGTCGCGATTCCGTACATGTGCACCTGTGCAGGATCCACTTCGAGAAGGGCGACGATCGACGCGTTGCGCGTGCCCTGCTCCGCGAGCATGCGGGAGAGCAGCACATCTCGCTCATCGATGATGTCGTCACCGAGCAGCACCGCGAATGGCTCATGACCCACATGCATGCGGGCGCGCAGCACGGCATGGCCGAGTCCCTTCGGGTCGCCCTGGCGCACGTAATGCACCTCGGCCAGCTCGGTTGCGTAGTTCACTTTGCGCAGGCGCTCGATGTCGCCCTTCATCAGCAGAGTGGCCTCGAGCTCGCCGACGCGGTCGAAGTGGTTCTCGAGCGCGTTCTTGTTGCGACCCGTGATCATCAGTACGTCGGTCAGTCCGGCGGCGACCGCCTCCTCCACCACATACTGAATCGCGGGCTTGTCGACGACAGGCAGCATCTCCTTCGGCATCGCTTTTGTCGCGGGGAGGAATCGTGTTCCCAGCCCCGCGGCGGGAATGACTGCTTTAGTGATAGTGAAGGCCATGGCGCCAAGGTTATACGACGGCCATTTCGAGGGTATTCACCCAACACGGCCCGTAGACTCGGGAGTGAGAGCGGGGTAGAGGCATGAGTGGAGACGAGAGCCACCAAAAGCGCGCCCTGAGGGCCGAGTTGCGCGAACGGCGGCGAATCATGACCGCACGGGAGTTGGACCAGGCCACCGACCAACTGTGCGCCCATCTCATCGAGCTGGCGACGACGCTGCAGGTGAGTTCAGTGGCGGCCTACCTTCCGGCGGCCGATGAGCCGAACATCCGCCCCTTCCTCAACTGGGCTGATGAGCAGAACATCCGGATTCTCCTGCCCGTCTCTCGCGATGACGGACTGCTCGACTGGACCGTCGGCGACGGCGAGACTGAGATCGAGGGGCTGTTCGGCATGCCGGAGCCCGTCGGCGAGCTGCTTGGCCCGATCGCGATCAACGATGTTGACCTCATCCTGGTGCCGGCAGCATCCGTGGACCGCACCGGCATGCGCATGGGCTGGGGTCGTGGGTACTTCGACCGCACACTCGGATCGATGGAGAAGTGCCCGCCGGTCTATGCTGTGATCTTCGACCGGGAGTTGGTCGACAGTGTGCCGAGCGAGGTGCACGACAAGCGCGTGGACGGTGTGGTCACCCCCGGCGCGATCACTCGATTCTGACTCCCTCCTGCCGCGATATCTCAACAACGTACTAAGGACCTCTGTGCCCACCTATTCCTACCGCTGTGCGAACTGCGACTTCGCGTTCGACCAGTATCAGGCGTTTACGGATGAGTCCCTCACCGTGTGCCCGGACTGCGGCCAGTCCCAGCTGCGCAAGGTCTTCAACTCGATCGGCGTGAGTTTCACCGGGTCGGGCTTCTATCGCAACGACAGTCGCGCCGAGACCACGAAGGCAGCGGCGGGGTCCTCGTCAGAGGCAACCCCGGCTACGAAATCCGAGGCTCCCACGGCCACTGCCTCGAAAAGCGAAACGAAAGCGCCGAAGTCCCCCCCTCCGAAAACTGGCGCGGTATCTTCGAATTCGCCGTCCGGTCCCTCCGGTTCATAGCCCTCCCACAGACACAGCAGAGGAGCCCTCCGTGCTCAAAGGTTTCAAAGAATTCATTCTTCGCGGCAACGTGATCGACCTCGCAGTGGGCATCATCATCGGCGTGGCATTCACCGCCATCGTCACCGCTCTGGTCGATAACATCTTCAACCCGCTGATCGGGGCGCTGTTCAACGCCGCTTCACTGACGAACGCATTCGATGTACCCATCCCCCCGCTCCCCAACGGTCAGGCGGGGATGATCCATTTCGGCGCCGTGCTGGCCGCGATCTTGAAGTTCCTGATCGTCGCGTTCGTGGTCTACTTCGTGATCGTGCTGCCGATCAACCACCTGGGCAAGCTCGCCTTCGCGAAGCAGAAGAGGGAAGCGGATGCCACTCCGGCCGATCTGCCGCCCACCGAGACCGAGCTGCTCATCCAGATTCGCGACCTGCTCGCCGGGCGTCCGTCCCCCGAAGGCGACCACACGCTTCAAGCGACGGCTCTAACCGCTCCGACCGCTCCGAGCGCTCCGAGCGGCGGCGCTCACGCAGCCCCATAGTCGATCGCGGCACGGTGCGCTTCGCTAGCGGATCCGGGCCACTGCGGACACAACGGGCCGGCACGCCGCCCCAGCGTGTCCGCATTAGCCCATCTTGTGTGTGGGTGAGAGTCGCGCGGACGAGGCCGTGAGCGCGCTGGACCGTCCGGAGTTCTACACGGAGCCGACCGGAGTTCTGCACTGGCCACGCTGCACCGCTTGGGACCGCACACCTCATCTCGGTAATCCCGCCGCGCTTCCCTCCGACGGGCGAATGCGGACATTCTGGGCCGGCATGCCGGCCCAGAATGTCCGCATTCGCCCTGAATTGCACGCCGCGGCACACGGGGCCGGGAAGAAACCGGCTGAGCACACACATACACGCTGAGCACACACATACACGCTGAGCACACACCCGAAGGGCACACACCCCGCGCGGGCGCTCTGCTAGTGCGTCTGGCCCCAGTGCGGCGGTTTGTCGGCCTTGAGTCGTTCGTCGTTCTCGTTCTCTGCGTGCCGGGGAGCTTCCTTCTGCGGGTGCGGATCAGAACCGGCTTTGGCCTCTGTGATCACCCGACGGCGCGGCCTGTCGCGGGGTGTCGGGGCGTCGTGCTTCCCCACGTCAGCCCTGGTGTGCCGAACTGCCGGCCGTGCCCACGATCGGGATCGGCTGGGTGTCATGGGCTGCGGATGTCGCACCGAGCATCGTCACGATGCGATCGGCAACGGCATCCGGTTCGCTGAACAGCTCGAAGGCGTGCACACGCAAGTAGTGCCATCCGAGGCGCCGCAACATCTCGGGTCGTAGCCGCAGTGACTCTCGGAGGCTCGCTCCGTGCAGCACTGAATCGGTCTCGATAGTGAGACACATGCCCTGGTGGGAGGTCACGAGCCCGAGCTTGCCACGGTGACCGAGGGCCACGCGCAGGCCACGCAACTGAAGGCGCCTGGCGAGGTCCACAAGCATCGGCTCGCTGTCATCCGTTGAGGTATTGAGAGCGTTGCGGGCCGTGACGTCAGTGAGGATCTCGGCGAGGGCGATCGCACCGAAGTGCATACGATCTTCATCGATGTCCTGCGCCTCGAAGCAGGTGACGATCACCATTGACCGCCGAGCGCGCGTCATCGCGACGGCGAGCAGGCGCTCTCCGCCCGGGCGTCCGAGGGCTCCGAAGTCCGAGAGCACCCGGCCGTGCGGGGTACGGCCGTAACCGATGGAGAAGATCACGCGATCGCGGCTCTGCGCCACGGCCTGCTCGATCGTGGTGACGGTGAAGGGCTCCGGACGGTCGCCGAGCACGAAGTCGCTGAGTTCGGGCCGCCCCGAGGTGGCGGCGAGCACCGCCTGCTGCACCCGAACGGCGTGGCGCGCGCTGGCGGTGATCACCATCAAGGACTCATGCGGTCGGGTCGTCGCGTGCTCGATCACGAGCTCGACGGCGCGGTTCACCTCGGCGTCGACGCTCTCAACTCCGCCGGACTCCGGATCGGGCATCCCGGATCCATCGGCGAGGAAGTCGAGACGTATGCTGCCGTGTCCGAGGAAGCTGCCTGCCCACGGGAAGGACTCGATCTTGCCGGCGTAGAAGCGGCGGTTCACAAGCTCTGCGAGGTCTTCGCCACCGGCGCGGTAGCTGCGGGTGAGAGCGAGCGTCGGCAACACCGACGAAAGTCGCGCAAGCGCGGATTCACCGTGCAGGGCGTCGAGGGCCTCCGCGTCGAGCTCGGACACCTCGTCGGAACCGGCGAGCCCCACCGAGAATGGCGAGGGCGTCTGGGTAACCGGATCTCCGAAGGCCACGGTCTGCTTGCCGCGACGGATGGCGCCAAGGTTCTCGGCGAGGGTCGTCGCTCCGGCATCCATCAGCACGACGGTGTCGAAGGCGAGCGTATCGGTGATCTCGGCGACCTCGTACGGAGACGCGAGCCAGACTGGCGCGATAGCACGCGAAAGGTGGGGCGCGGCCTCCTGGAGGTCTCGCGCATCGATCGTCGGGCCGCGGAGCGCGGTCTTGAGGGCGGATGCCTCCTCCGGCCAGTCCACGAGGCCGATGCTCCAGTTCTCGGCGAGCTGCCAGCCCAACAGCTGTGCGCTGCCGGCGGCATGGGCTTCGTCCACGAGACGGAAGTCCGCTTCGAGGCGATCGAGTACCGAGGTGTTCGCATTGAGTAGGGCGCGATCGGATTCCAGCAGCGACTCGAGCGCCGACTGCCACCAGGCGAGTTCGAGCTCCGCGCCGACCTGCTCGTCCGGCACGTGGCGCGAGGCCAGGTCCTCGAGCAGCGGGTCGAGCTGGAGGTGACGGAGAGTTCCTCGCAGCTCGGCGCGCTCCTGGAGATTATTGAGCACATCCGACTCCGCCGCGAGGGCCACGAGCCGTCCGGTGAGGATGTGGATCGGCAGGTGAATGAGTTGTGTTTCGCGAGTCACGGCACCGAGCGGTTCGTCGAGGAATTCGAGGTCCTGCGCGACCTGCTGGTAGGCGACCTGCACGTCGGCGATTCCGACCGGCACCTCGGGAGTGACCCCCGCCGCGACGAAACGCTGCCAGAGGATGCGCTGCTGCTGGATGTGCTGCAGACTCTCGTTGATGTCTCCGATGTGGACGCCGGGCCGCACGTATTCCCGCGCCAGTTTCTTGAGCCGGCGGCGGTTCGCCGAGGACATCTCGGGAGAGTCCCTGCGGGCGGATGTCGCGGCGATCAGCTCGCTGAGCGAACGGTCGAAGACCACCGGGAGGAAGCGGTCGAGCGTATCGCGGATGTCGATGAGCAGGCGGAGGTAGATGCCCAGCTCGTTGATCGTCTCGAACGGCCGCATGCGCGTGCCGGCGATGAGATCGCCCGCGCGCTCGAGCAATCGCGGAAGCTCGGTGCGCTCCAGCTGCTTCGCGATGGCGTGGGCTCGCGAGGCGGCCTCGCTCGTCGCGAAACTGGCTCCGTACCAGGGAGAGTCCCCCGGACCGTAGCGGAATTCACCGAGGGAAGCGGCTTCGACCATCGCGCGGGCAGCGCCCGCACGATCATCCGCCATCAGCTCTACCGATTCACGCGACAGCCGCGCGGTGGTGGCCGGCGGTTCGGTAAGAAGCGCGAGGCGGGAGAGCTCGGTAAGACAGTCGAGCACGGAGACGCGAAGCGCCGGGTCGGTGCGAGCGACGGCGCCGCGGTAGTCGATCAGAACCTTGCGGAGGCGCACGAGCGCATCATCCACCTCACCGATCTGCGGCGCGCGAGCCTTCTCGTTGCGCCCGATCGAGCGGATAAGGTCGCGTCGAAGCGTGCCGGGATTTACGGCAAGACCAGCGAGCCCGACATCCCCGAATCGCTGAGCGATGCCGGCGAGCGAGGATCGACGGGCACTCACGACCAGCACTCGCTTGTTCTGGCTCACGAGCGCGCCGATTGCATTGACGATGGTCTGGGTGGCTCCGGTGCCGGGAAGAGTCTTGACGACCACCGAGTTGCCGGCGGCGATCTGGGCGATCACGTTTTCCTGCTCGGAATCCGCATCCAGCAGCAGGATGTCGGTCTCGGGTGTGCGCAGGTCGGGACTCTGCGGTTGAACCGGCGAATAGCTCTCCTCGATGGCCCACTTGGCCGAGGGGTTTCCGGCAAGCGCGTCGAGCAGCGGATGTGCAAGGTCGCCGGCGTCGGACTCCATGGCGCGGGTGACATCGGCGAACGACGACACCACCAGGCGAGGCTGCACGTTGAACCACTCGAGGTGCGAAGTGAGCCCGCGAAGGCGGTCGATCACCGGGTTGGGCTTGAACGATCCGTCTTCCTCGGCGAGCGCGACGAAGGCTTCGGCGTCGAGGGTGATCTCGAACTGGGCCTCGAGCGCCCGGGACAGCTCCGGGTTGAGGAATGGCGCCCCCTTGAGCTTGAGCTCGAAGTTGCTGCCGTAGCGACGGATGGCGAGCGGGCGGAGCAGCACCGGTGCCCGAAACTGCACGCCCTCATGCGTCCATTCGGCGATTCCGATGCCCAGGTGGATCGAGTCGATTCCTCGGGCGGTGGCGAGCTCGAGGCTCTTGTCGGCGATCTCGGCGGCGGCAAGTTTCGCGGCGCGCAGGGCGATGTCATCCCGGATCAGGTTGGAGAGCAGAGTTGACTTGCCGGTGATGAACTGTGCGAGACCACCCGGATGGGTCGCACCGAGCTCGATGCGGGTGCGAGGTCCGTCCACGAAATGCAACAGGGGTGAGACGCCGCCGATGCTGCCGAGTTCGGCCCGCCAGCCCTGCCAGATGGGCTCGGCCACGTTCGACAGCGAGTAGTTGGGATCGCCGAGAGTCAGCGTGTGAGGCGCAGTCATCTGGCGCTCCACCCCGGCATGACTGTCGTCCCGCTCCGCGAAGAAGTCGTCATCCTGGGGTCTATTGGCGCGCCACACAGGGCTACCTTAACCGGGGAACCCCGAAAACCCGGGAGATAGCGGGGAGTTTCGCCGCGCGCCGGCTGGGTATCCGATCGGTCCTCGGGGGTGAAACGTAAGATACCGGCCATGCTCTTCCTGGCAATCCGCACCGCTTCGTCAGACCTCGTCCAGGCCGTGACGACGGCACTCGTGACCATTCTCGTCCTCTTCGCGATCCTAGTGATCGTGGGATTAATAATCTTCAGCCGACGAAAGCGACGAGATGGGGTCGCCCCCGCTCCCGGGGCGGTGGGCTCGAGTACAGGCGACGAGGGCCTTGCCACCCGCGCGAACATACTCCTGGTGAGGCTGGATGACGCGGTTGCGCAGGCGGAAGACGATCTCGGTTTCGCGATCGCCCAGTTTGGCGAAGACCGCTCCCGAAGCTTCGCCGACATCCTGGCGACCGCACGGCGCGACCTCACCGAGGCGTTTCGACTGAAGCAGCGGCTGGACGACCCCCAGCCCGATACAGCGACGCAGCAGCGGGAGTGGAACGCCGACATCATCCATCTCTGCGAGTCGTCACAGAAGGCGCTCCTCGACGAGGCTGCAGCGTTCGATGCACTGCGCCGGCGGGAAACGGATGCCCCCGCCGAACTCGGCACGGTGCGGATGCTCGTGGTCACTACCTCGATGCGCGTGCCCACGACCGAGAGCACTCTCGTCACCCTCGCCGCGCGCTACTCTCCCACGGCGCTTGCGGCCGTGAGCGGTAGTGTCGCCGAGGCCCGAGAACTGCTCACCACGGCCGGACAGGGAGCGGAGGCCGCGAATGCCCGCCTCGCCGACCCGCTCGCCACTGATATCGCCGATCGCGTGCAGGACGCACGCGCGGCCGCAACCAAGGCCGCGCGACTGCTGGATGCCGTGGATTCGCTCGGCGCGGCCCTCGCCGAGAAGTCCGAACGCCTCTCCCCGCTCGTGACACAGAGCCAGTCCGATCTCGTCGAGGCGCGGGTCGCGCGGGATTCCGCCCCCGATCCGGCGTCCGGCGCGGGTGTCGGAGCCGCGATGACCGGGCTCGAGGCCGTACTCGGATCACTCGATGCTGGCGACCCCGCCGCATCCATCGCCAGGCTCGAGGGCGCCGTTGCCGCTCTCGACAGCGCACTCGCGACGGCTCGCAACCAGACGCAGCGACTCGAGCATGCCAGTGCGGCGCTCTCGGGGGTGCTGGTGAGCGCCCGCAGCCAGATCGCGGCGACCCAGGACTTCATCGCGAGTCGGCGCGGCGGTGTGGGAACGGATGCCCGCACGCGCCTTGCCGAGGCACGGCGACTGCTCGAGGTGGCGGAGGCCCAGTCCGATCCGGTGGCCGCGCTCGACACCGCGCGCAGCTCGGCGACCTACTCGCGGGATGCGGATGCCTTGGCGAGGTTCGACGCGCTCCGCTGAGCACCTGTCGCGGCTGGCCTGGCGCCCCTGCCGCGGCGCCCCCTGCCGCGTTTCCGGGCCAGTGCGGTCCGAACGGGCCGGCGTGTCGGCCCGTTGTGACCGCAACGGCCCGGATTGCCGGGCAGAGTCGGCGGAGCGGGCAGAGTCGGATTGCCGGGCAGAGTCGGCGGAGCGGGCAGAGTCGGCGGAGCGGGCAGAGTCGGCGGAGTGGGCGGAGTCGGCGGAGTGGGCGGAGTCGGCGGGGCGGGCGGAGTGAGCTACTCGACCGGCGAGGGCATCCGCTCGACGGCCAGCAGCACGCAGGTGCAGAGCGCGTCGATCGCGGCCTCGAG
>JBKJLH010000069.1:0-50798 GCA_046597035.1 Lacisediminihabitans sp. | reverse complement strand
ACGCCGGAGCGTCGTTGACGCCGTCTCCGGTCATGCCGACGATGTGACCGCGTTTCTGGAGCACATCGACGATGTGGTACTTGTGTTCGGGGAATACCTGGGCGAATCCATCCGCATTCTCAATGGATGCGGCTACGGAAGTGGTCTCCTGCCGATCGGAGTCACCGAGACTGGACGCATCGAGGATGTCCGCGCCCATTCCGAGCTTCTTCGCGGTCTCCTCTGCGATGGCCAGCTGGTCGCCGGTGACCATTTTGACGGCGACGCCCATTCGCACGGCCTCCGCGATCATCGCTTTGGCATCCTCGCGCGGTGGGTCGAACAGGGGCAGCACACCCTGAAACTTCCAGTGTCCCGGCTGGTCCGCGCGGGCGACTCCGAGGGACCGGAACCCACGGGCGGCAAAGGCTTCGATCGCCTTCTCGACTGCCGGTTTAATCGTCGCCGTCTCGTCGCACATCTCTAGAATTACCTGGGCCGCGCCTTTGGAGACGGTGTAGGAAGCGCCCCCGGATGGGGTGACTGTCGCTTCGGTGCGTATGTGCACCGGATCGAAGGGCTGGAAGTTCGTGATCGTATAGTCCGCAAGATTCTGGTCGGCGGTTAGGCCGCCGAGTACCGCACGGTCGATCGTGTCCTTGTCCTCAGCTCGGGATGCCAACGCCGCGGAGAGGATCACCTGGCTGGCATCCACACCGTCCACCGTGTAGGGATCGCCAAGGGACAGCTTGTTCTGGGTGAGGGTGCCGGTCTTATCCGAGCAGAGAATGTCCACGCCGGCAAGCTCTTCGATCGCGGACAGGCGAGTCACGATCGCCTTCTTCTTCGCCAGCAAACGCGCCCCCACAGCCATCGTCACCGACAGGACGGTCGGCATCGCCACGGGAATCGCCGCCACCAGGAGCACCAACGCGAACTGGAGCGTGGTCAGGATCGGGTCACCACGGAATGTTGCGACGAAGACGATCAAGGCGACCATGACGACGGCGAGGATGATCAGGAAGTTGCCGATCTTGAGCACGGCACGTTGGAAGTGGCTGACGCTACGGGCTTTCTGCACTAGCCGCGCGGTGGCTCCGAAATAAGTGCTCGAACCGGTCGCGTAGACCAAGCCGTCGGTCTCACCCTGACGGATGATCGACCCGGAAAATGCCGCATCACCCGACTTCAGGGTCACCGGTAGGGACTCGCCAGTCAGCGCCGATTGATCTACTTCCACGGGGTCGTCGCCGAGCAGGCGCACGTCTGCCGGAACGATATCCCCGAGTCGAACTCGAATCGTGTCGCCGGGTACCAGCTCGCGTGCGGGGTGCTCAGCCCAAGTGCCATCGCGTTTGACGGTGGCGATGATCGCGAGTTGGGCTTTCAGCGCTGCCACCGCATTACCGGCCTGGCGTTCCTCGGCGAACCCGACAACAGCATTGGCCAATAGGAGCACCGCGATGATAAAGAAGTCGGGCCAATGGCCCACCACCGCGGACAGGATTACCGCGACTTCGATCATCCACGGGATCGGCCCCCAAAAATAGCCGAGGAACATGAGCACCACAGAGGTCTTCTTCTCGCGATCTCGTTCGGCCCGTACTTCGCTAGTCGTCCGGCGACATCCGCTTGAGTGATTCCCTGGTCAGACGATGAGAGCTCTATCTCCACGTCGATGACAGGAATCGACGGGAGATCCCGGCCAGCTCTCTCGGTATCGGGCTGCGGATGGTCGAGCCCGGAGTTGTTGTCTTTCATTCCCGGGCCGCGCACTGTGCTCGGATCGGGGTCCTCCCGCACGCGTTCGGGGGCCACAACTGTTTCGCGGACAAGGACTCTTCCCCGGCTCGAGCCAGGATGGATTGCGGCACGGACGATCCTTATTTTGGCGCGGACATGATCCGCCGCCATGGACCAGAGCAACTTTCGACGCGACGTACACGGCACTCCAATATCAATGAGTGCTGTTGACAGCCCACAGCTCGTCGACGTAGGTTCGCCATGTTGCTCTAGTCCCTGGCGCCAGTTGATTCCCGCGAAAACTCTGGAGACGAAATGACAACGAATGACTACGGAAAGCTCGTCAAACTCGATGACGTCGGGGAAACCGTCGCCGATAAGGCCGAGGATGTTCGTGGGCGGCAGGTCATCGATAAGGATGGTCGATCGCTCGGGAAGATCCACGCGCTGCTAATCGATGACAAGGAACGCAAGGTGCGCATGCTCGAGGTCGAAACCGGGGGTTTTCTCGGGCTCGGAGAGAAGAAATCGCTCATCCCCGTCGACGCGATCGTCTCGATCGACGCGCACGAAGTGCACATCGACCAGACCGGTGCCACCGTAGCTGCGGCGCCGCACTACGACCCCGCCCTGGTCGAACCGAAGTTCTTCGAGGATATCTACGGCCACTACGACATACTGCCGTTCTGGGGCCTCGGCTATATCGACTCGTCGTTTCCGCATTATGCGGTCGGCGACTGAGACGACTCTCTCGTTTCATGTCCGGGCGCGCGGTGGGCCGGCTGTGCCCGCCGCCGGTCCCTGTCCGAGCGCGATCGCACGGGTAGGGTCTGCGGTACGCGGGCCGAGACCTTGAGCGGCGTGCCGAAGTCGCGAAGTGGCGAAGTCGAAGCGGACCACCCCCGGTGCGACGGTAGGTGGCGTGGCCTGGTGTCACGTCGACGCGAAGGGTACCCCCGGCGATACGCACGCCGAAGCTCATATGGGTCAGTCCGCGAGGTAGACGTGGCGAGAACGCCAGTCCGATCTCGTCATGGCGCATCCCCCCGTAGCCGGCGACAAGCCCGCTCCAGATTCCGGCAAGAGACGCAATGTGCAGTCCGTCACGGGTGTTGTGTTCCGTGTCGTCCAGATCGAGGAACGCCGATTCAGCGAGGTAGTCGTAGGCGAGGTCGAGGTGCCCGACCTCGGCGGCGATGATCGCTTGCACGCTGGACGACAGTGACGAGTCCCTTACGGTGACTGCCTCCTAGTACTCGAAGTTCCGGGCTTTCTGTTCGGCGGTGAACGCGTCGGATCGGAAGTGCATCACCAACACGAGATCGGCCTGTTTGACCACCTGTTTGCGGTACAGATCGAAATAGGGGAAGTGCAACAGAAGCGGATACTGATCGGCGCTGGTGTGCTCAAAGTCCCACTTCTCATGTCGGGTGAAACCCTCGGACACCGGGTGCACCCCTAATTCGTCGTCATACGGGATGAACATCCACTGGGCCGCCGACGCCACGTTTGCTGCTCCTCCGCAGCGATCCCCAGATCGTCGGCCAGATCCCGGTGGCGAGTGATGGCATCATCGGGAGGGGCCAAATTCCGTTGGGCCATCAGGTTGGTGCACACATTTTTGTCCGCGATCGCACTGTATTCATCCGGGCCGGTCACCTCGTCGATGCGAAATTTTCCAGAACCGTCGAAATATCGGAGGGATGCCCACAGGCGGGCAGTCTGAACCGGGAGGTCCATACCCACGGCCCGTTCGACCTGAACGTCGCCCGTTGCGTTCACATAGCGCAACACGACATCAGCGATATCGGCATTGATGTGGAATGCGGCGACTCCGGCCGGCCAGTAGCCGGAGCACTCTTCGCCGTGGATCGTTCGCCAGGGGAGAGTCGCGACATTCAGCCCCAATTCTCGTGCCCGGATGATCGCCGTCGGCAGGGTGCCGTGACGCCACCGCAACGTATTCGCGGCTGCATCCGGGGCGAGATAGGTCAGCGCCGCGAGAACATAGCTCTTCACACCCCAGAAGACATGTCCGTCTCCCCCTGGACTGGTCAACCCTTTCGACAGAATGGCGACATCTTCGGCACGTGCGCCCGCCTGCAGAACCTGGAAGAGCGCGAAACACGCCGCTTGCCGGAGGCGAACATCGCCAGCGATCTCGATGTCGCAATGTTCCCAGAAATCATCGAGATAGCTGCGCTGCTCGGCCAGCAGCCCGACCCAGCCCGTGGACATCGCGCCCGTGGCGGCAGCATCCACCTCATCCCGCACCGCAGGCAGAGACCGGGTTCCGGACCACGCGAAAGCGACCACTTTCAACAGCCGAAGAGTTTGCCCCGGGATCAGGCTCGCCGAAACGCTCAATCGCCCCAGATCTGGCGGGCTCTCCGCACTCGTCCGGTACCCTCGGGCCCCTCGACGATGTGATCCATCACGGCAGCGACCGTTAATCCGCTGCCTCGCGTGATGTGGGTCAAGGCCACCCACAGCCCATCGGATCGACCGAGAGTTCCGACGAGCACGTCTGTCAAACCCCATGATCCTCGAGGATCTGCCGTCTGAGGAGGGAGGGGCTCGTTCGCGATCAACTCCGACTGCAGCACCACCCGTGTGGGAACGCCCAGAACTTCGACCTCATAGTTCACGGCGGCAACCGAACGCTGGGTGAACGAGACGATCCGTGACGAGATCAATTTGATCGCTCGGCCCACGGGAGATTCCCACTCGAGCTCGCGACGCAACTCACCGGTGCGAAAATCCAGGGTCATCCGGTGGGAGCGAAGCACGCCAGTGCGCACATCGAACAGCTCGTCGTCGACCGACAGCCGAGTCAGCTTGCCGTTGGTCACATTGATGACGCTCTGGCCGGACTCCGGATAGCCAAACCCGGCCTCGGCATATGGGCGGGGATGCGTTTCATACACGCCGTTCAGATATGAGCCCGGAAGTCCGTGCGGCTCCCCCTCGTCGAGATTGCCGCGCCAACCGAGATGTAGGTGTCCGGCGCCGGTTTGCCTGCGAGTGTTTCTCGCGTCGCCGTCACACCGTCGACTCCAAGGGTGAACAGGTTGGCAATCCCGGCCGCCGCCAACACCAGAGTGCGATTAGTATTCGAGGACACGACCGCGCAGGGGATCCCCAGCCGTCGGACCGCGTGCAGGTACTCGACTGATTCGGGGTAGACCTGCACCCCGGTCTCACCCACCCGTCGCTGCAGAAGCTCGTTCTTTCGCGCACCCAGCGCCCCCACGGTCGGTGCTTCGGTGTCATCGCCAGAACCCCCTTCCGGCAACACGATTGCTCGTGAGGCTAGGAAGGAGCGGATGCTTTCCTCTCGAGGCTTCCCGTCCACGAAATCGTCGTAATCGGTGAGTGCGTCGAAGGGGGTAAACGGTGCATCGCCCGGCGAAGCGCGTTCGCTCAGGAAAGCGTCGAACGTCTCCTTCCAGGCGGCTGCGTGCACTGACGCCGTGCGCGTCAGGACTCCGTCGAGGTCGAACAGACACGCGCGAACATCCCCCACGGGTCCCACCGAATCGATATCGATCACCGCGCCGCTTGGAGCCACACGGTCCATCTCCACTTCGTCGGCCCCGGGTCAGAACGCGGCGTTGATATCGACGATGTCGATGACCTTCTTGTTGATGAACTCCTGGATACCGAGGTTGGTCAATTCGTGACCGTAGCCGGAGTGCTTGACCCCGCCGAAGGGGATGTCGGCTTTCACCATGGTCGGGTGGTTCACGTAGACCATTCCCGTCTCGATCTTCCGTGCCACCTTTTCACCGCGTACGGTGTCCCTGGTGAACACGGATCCACCCAGCCCGAACGGCGAGTCATTGGCGACGGCGATCGCCTCCGCCTCATCCTTCACTCGAATGATGATGGAGACCGGGCCGAAGAACTCCTCGTAGTACGAGGGGTTCGTGCTGTCCATCCCGGTAAGGATTGTCGGCTGAAAGAATGCCCCCGTCGCGGGCACCCTCTCTCCGAGCGTCTCTGCTGTGGCGCCTCCCGTGATGGCGGTGTTCACCTGGAGCGTCAGTTTGTCTGCGGCGCCCTGCGACGAGAGGGGCGCGAGGGTGGTGGACGAGTCCATCGGATCTCCCATCTTCAGCGCAGCGACGCCGGCACGATACTTTTCCATGAACTCGTCGAAGACCTCGTCAACCACGATCAAGCGCTTCGCGGAGACACAGACCTGGCCGGCATTCCAGTGGCGCCCGAATACGGCCCACTCCACGGTCTTGTCGATGTCAGCGTCGGCCAGCACGACGAACGCGTCTGAGCCGCCCAGTTCGAGGGTGCTCTTCTTCACGGATTTGGCGGCGTAGGCGGCGATGATCGCACCTGCCTCTTCGCTGCCGGTGAGGGCGACCCCGCGAACCCTCGAGTCATCGATCACATGTTCGGTCAGATCGTGGGGTAGGTACAGGTTCTTGAACGCTCCGGCAGGAAGCCCAGCGCGCGCGAAAAGGTTATCGAATATCGCTGCGGCCTGCGGAACATTGCTGGCGTGCTTGAGAAGGATCGTATTACCGGCCAGTAGCTGCGGCGCCGCAACGCGCACCACCTGGTAATACGGGAAGTTCCAGGGCTCGACCGAAAGAAGCACACCCAGCGGCTGGCTCACTATCTCCACCTCACCCTCGGCGGCAAATGCGACGGGCACAGAGACGGTCTCGATCAACTCTTGGCCGCGGTCGGCGTAGTACTGCAGGATGTCGGCCGAGAGGTCGACCTCCGCCTCGGCCTCACCGATCACCTTGCCCATTTCCAGGGTCAGGAGCTCCGCGTAGCGCCGCTTATCGGCGCGCAGCAACTCGGCTGCTTTGGCGAGCACCGCTGTCCTGGTCGAAAAGGGAGTCTCCCGCCACGCGAGGAAAGCACTGTGTGCCGCCGCGATGGCGGCATCGACTTCTTCCACCGTCGCATCCGGGAACGTCGCAACCACTTCATTGGTGTAAGGGTTAATCGTCTGGTACGTCATGAGAGAAAACCATTTCCTGCAGCGGTGCTGCGTTGTCTTCGAGCCTTCCATCGCTGGTGGCCGTGGTCAGGGACTTTCGACCCGCATGCTTCGTGCGGTGTGGTGCTCACGGTGTTGCGGTCAGGAAAACGAGATGACGAGTGAACCCGATGCGCTGCCCGCGCGTAGGTCATCGAGCGCCGAGTCGACCCGTGCGAAGGGGTAGACGGTGACCTCGGGAGCGAGCGTCAGGTTGTGGGCGATCCGGAGAAACGCCGCACCGCCGGCCCTGGTATTCGCCGTCACCGTGCGGAGATCGCGCTCGTAGAACAGCTCCCGTTCGTAATTCATGGCAGGAATGTCAGATAGATGAATACCAGCGATCTGCGCGGTCAAGTGGGCGCTGGAGCCGAATCTGTACAGTCCCAGATTGCCACCCGGCGTAAGCATCGCGCGCTGTAGGGCCCGGTATCCGATGATTCCTGAGCAGAGCAGCGGGGCGGTTTTGATCGGATCGGTACCGGCGGGGAGCGGGTAGGCGAAGGCGGCGGGAACTGTCAGGTACTCCGCGTACCCGCCGTCCAAATCCCAGCCGGTATAGGTGGAGTCTGGGCACAGGTTCTCTCGCCCGGAGCGGCACCACTGGCAATAACCATAACTGCTGCGTAACCACGCCACGCCGACGAGGTCGCCCGGGACCAACGTGCGAACGGCCGAGCCGACCGACGCCACCTCCCCGACGATCTGGTGTCCGGGGATGACGTGGTCACGGTGAACGGGGAGCTTGCCATCGATCACGTGCAGGTCTGTGCGGCACACGTCACAGGCGAGGACCGTCACCAGCACCTCGTGGGGTTCGGGCCGCGGCATCGGCACCTTGCTCAACTCGACCGAGTGATCTTCTCGATTCGAGCGCCACGCAGGCATTTCGGTCATTGTTCCTCCTTGGCTCTCGCCCATTACAGGTTCAGCTCGTGTGCGAAGCTCAGGACCAAGGTCCCTCGACTTCGATGGTCGCCGGCTGTTGGACTGGTGAGTGTTCACCGCAGGATCCCGTGTCAGCGTGCTGTCAATTGCCGTAATCCCCGGTGACCAAGATGACCACCCAACAAGGGATTTCATGGAAACGTCAGCCATCGCCACGCCACCCGCGGTCGCGGAGCCCACCTCAGCGACGCCGGATTCCCCGACAGACCACACTCCCTCACTGACCGTGGGGGTGGTGGCCGAAAGTGCTGCCGGTGAACGCCGGGTTGCGCTCGATCCGTCTGCGGTTGAGCGACTCACCAAGGCCGGTCGGATCGTTTCCGTCGAGTCGAATGCCGGGGTTAGCGCGGGATTCGAGGATGCCGCATACACCGATGCGGGCGCGACGGTGATGTCGCGCACGCAGATCATCGCCACCTGCACGGTGATCCCGGTTATCCGATTTCCCGACGCAAGACTCGCTAAGACATTGCGGTCGGGGCAGATGCTCGTCGGGCTGATCGATCCGCTCAATCACCTCGCAGGCATCGCGGATCTGGCAGACCGGGGCGTGACCGCGGTCGCACTCGAACTGCTACCACGAACGCTCAGTCGTGCCCAGTCGATGGACGCACTGAGTTCACAGTCGAGTGCGGCGGGCTATCGCGCCGGCATCGTGGCAGCGGCGGCGTACGGTCGTTACTTGCCGATGATGATCACGGCGTCCGGAACAGCGACCCCGGCCAAGGCCATCGTGATCGGCACCGGAGTCGCCGGGCTCCAGGCCATTGCGACTCTGAAGCGACTGGGAGCGGTGGTGACCGGGTATGACGTTCGCGCGGCATCCCGGGGTGAGGTCGAATCCCTCGGCGCAAAGTTCCTGACCTCGTCCGTTGCACAGGGTGCCGGCAATGGAGGGTACGCCCGAGCCATGACCGAAGCGGAGCAGAGCACCCAGCAGGCCGAACTCGCTACGGCACTGGTGGACTTCGACATCATCATCACGACGGCAAAAGTGCCCGGTCGTACACCCCCGGAACTCGTCTCAGAGGCCACGCAGAGGGCCCTGCGCTCTGGTACGGTCTGCGTCGATCTCGGCTCGAGCGACAGGGGCGGAAACGTTTTCGGCTCCGTTGACGGTCAGACTACGGTCACGGCTGGCGGGGTCACGATCGTCGGCGCCGGCGAACTCGCCTCTGACCTACCGGCGTCTGCCTCCCAGATGTACGGAAGAAACGTGATCGCTGTCATCGCCTCACTCTTTCCGGCGAACGACGTTGTGATCGACCGGAGCGACGAGGTGCACCAGAACATCGTGGTCAGTTATGACGGCACCGTCACCAATACGGCGGTTCGCGCGGCATTGAAACTCGAGGCCCTCCCGGACGAATCGGCATCATCGAAAGCGAAGGCATCATGATCGAGACACTGTTCGGTAATCTGGCGATTTTCATCCTCAGCCTCCTGGTCGGGGTGGAGGTCATCAGCAAGATCCCCTCGACCCTGCACACCCCGATGATGTCGGCGGCCAATGCAATCCACGGCGTAGTCATCGCCGGCGCCATCGTGATCGCGTCCGCAGCGAACAGTCCCGCCGCCTACCTGCTGACCTTCATCGCCGCGATGCTTGCCGCTGCAAACGTTTTCGGCGGATACGTAGTCACCGATCGGATGCTGCAGATGTTCACCCGCCCGCACCCCGCCCCACCCGAGGCCGTCGCATCCGAGGCCGTAGGCACTGAGAAGGTCGCATCGTGAGCATGTTCGCATTCTTCGTCGGGATCTTCTATCTGGGTGCGGCGACCCTCTTCGTCGTCGGGCTGCACAAAATGCGCGCCCCCTCGTCAGCCCGGCAGGGCAATCTGATTTCTGCCGCTGGCATGGTTATCGCCGTGCTGACTACCATCGTCTTCGCGCGTGTCATCTTCGGCGGGAACTGGATCGGCTGGGGTGCGCTGGTCGTCGGCGCCGCAGTCGGGGCAGCGTACGGCGTCATCCGAGCGCGTACCGTGAAGATGACCGCGATCCCGCAACTGGTGAGTATCTTCAATGCAGTCGGGGGCGGGGCCGCGGCGGCAGTGGCATTCGCCGACTTCGTAGCCCACCTCAGTGGAAAAGCCCTCGACCTGACCATGTCGATTCCGATTGTGCTCGATGTTCTGATCGGATCGATCACTTTCTCCGGTTCGCTTATCGCGGCGGGCAAGCTCCAGGGCATCATCTCCGGTAAGCCCCTCACTTTTCCGGGCGCACGGGTGCTCAACGTGCTCGTCGCAGTCATCGCAGCCGGTGCGGGGGTGCTTCTTCTCATCGTGCCCACGAACCTGCTGCTCCTGCTGGTCGTGCTCATCGTGTCCCTGATTTTCGGCGTGCTGATGGTGCTTCCGATCGGAGGAGCGGATGCCCCCGTTATTGTGTCTCTTCTCAACGCGTTCACCGGGCTCGCGGTCGCCATGGCCGGGTTCGCGATCGACAACCAGGCGCTCATCATCGCGGGTGCTCTGGTCGGCGCAGCCGGTACCATCCTGACCGTGCAGATGGCGAAGGCCATGAATCGATCCGTCGGCGCGATCATCCTCGGAGGTTTCGGAACCGGCGATGCTGTGGCGTCCACGGGCACGGACGCGGTCGACCTCACGAACGTGAGGGAACTGACCGCCGATGATGTCGCGATCCAGCTCGCCTACGCCAAGCACGTGCTCATCGTCCCCGGTTACGGCCTCGCTGCCGCGCAGGCTCAGCACGAGGCGGCGGAGCTTGCCAAGCTGCTCACCGACAACGGGATCGACGTGAAATACGCGATCCACCCGGTTGCCGGCCGCATGCCGGGCCACATGAACGTGCTTCTCGCCGAGGCCAATGTGCCCTACGAGCAGATGCTTCAGCTCGATGAGGCCAATGCGGCCTTCGACAACTGTGACGTCGCTCTCGTCGTCGGCGCCAACGACGTCTCCAATCCCGACGCGAGAAAGCCCGGAAACGCTGTCTCCGGTATGCCGATACTCGATGTCGATCACGCGAAGTCCGTCGTGGTGATCAAGCGATCGATGCGCCCGGGCTACGCGGGGATTAGTAACCCGCTGTTCACGGATTCGAAGACCGGCATGTTCTTCGCGGACGCGAAAAAGGGACTGGCCGACATCACGACCGCGGTCAAGGAGTATGTGACTGCCTGACCCTTCCACGCCCCGCTCACATCATCAGAAGAAAGAGTTGATCTTCATGAAAGCAGCACGTTTCCACGGTCGCACAGACATCCGCGTCGATGACATCCCAGAGCCCCAGCTGAAGGCGGGAGCGGTCGCCATCGATATCGCCTGGTGCGGGATCTGTGGCACGGACCTGCACGAATATCTCGAGGGGCCGATCTTCATCCCGGCCGCGGGTCATCCACATCCGCTCACGCACGAGGAGATGCCTGTCACGATGGGACACGAATTCTCGGGAACTATTTCTGCGCTCGGAGAGGGGGTCACCGACCTCGCCGTTGGTGAGAACGTCGTCGTCGAACCGTACTTCGTGTGTGGGGAGTGTGCTCCGTGCATTGCAGGAAACTACAACCTCTGCATGAAAATGGGATTCATCGGGCTTGCCGGCGGCGGAGGTGGGCTCAGCGAGAAAATCGTCGTCGACCGGAGGTGGGTTCATCCGGTCGGCACTATCCCCCTCGACCAGGCTGCGCTGATCGAACCGCTCTCGGTCGGTCATCACGCCTATGTGCGAAGCGGTGCGAAAGCCGGCGACGTTGCATTCGTCGGCGGCGCTGGACCGATTGGGCTTCTACTTGCGGCCGTTCTCAAGGCCGAGGGGATCACCGTGATCATCTCGGAACCCAGTGCCGCACGCAAAGAGAAGGCCATTTCGACCGGAGTCGCCCACCACGTGATCGACCCGATGACCGAGGATGTCGTGGCCCGTGTCATGGAGTTGACCGACGGCGTCGGCGCAGATGTCGCCTTCGAGTGCACAAGTATCAATACCGTGCTTGATCAGCTCTTCGATCTTGTCCGGCCCGCCGGTGTCATTGTGAACGTGTCCATCTGGAGTAAGCCGGCCACCATCGACATGCAGAAGCTGGTGCTCAAGGAAATCGACCTGCGAGGGACGATCGCCTACGTCAACGATCATCCCGCGACGATCGCGCTCGTGCAGGCCGGCAAAATCGATCTCGCTGCGTTCATCACCGGGCGAATTACCCTCGACCGGCTGATCGACTCAGGTTTTGACACTCTCATCAACCATAAAGAGACCGCAGTCAAGATCGTCGTCAGCCCCGAGGTGACCGATGTCCCATGACGTGACCGAAGACGGCTGGTCACCGCAGGGAACAGTCGAGGAGCTCTCGGATGCTGCAAGCTGGGATCTGTTGCGCGGCCGCAACTTCGGGCACTTGGGGCTCAGCGAGGATGATCGGCCGGACATCTATCCGGTCAACTATCTGTGCGACGGCGAGACGATACTGTTCCGTACCGCCGAGGGATCCAAACTGCGAGAGCTCACCCATAATCGACATGTCGTTTTCGAGGTGGACGCGGATACCGACGGCGGTGTCTGGAGTGTCGTGCTGAAGGGTCAGGCAGTCCATTTGGATGTCGACCCTGTCCTCTCGGACCAGGCGCTGGATTCGCTGCCCCCGTGGGTGCCGGTTCAGACTTTCGTCTACGTGCGGATCATCCCAGAGACGCTGCGCGGGCGCCTGTTCGAGCATCGGCTGCCGATCGGACATTCCTAGAAGTCCCCGAACGCGGAAGTGCCCCCGCACATCTGTCGACCCCCTCGCTGACACCACATCCCAATCGACTTGGTAGACGTTGCGACTTCCCCGCGTCGGCACCCGCAACGTCTACCAAGTCGAATGTGGGTGAAGTGAGCCCGGTGGTGTGTGAGCCCGGTGGACGATGTCTAGGCTGGAGGCATGGCCACAGTCATCCTCCTTCGGCACGGACGCACCACCGCGAATGTTTCGGGCGTACTTGCCGGGCGGGCGGCCGGAGTGAGACTCGATGCGGTGGGGCGGGAGCAGGCCACTCGCGTCGGCGAACGGCTGGCGGTGGTACCGCTGGTCGGAGTGGTCTCGAGCCCGCTGGAACGCTGTCGGCAGACCTCGCAACTCGTCGCCGCACAGCAGACCGACCCCTCGGCGATCCTGTTCGAGAAAGGCCTCACCGAGTGCGACTACGGACACTGGCAGGGCCGCTCGCTCAAGGAACTCGCCTCCGAGCCCATGTGGTCGGTCGTGCAGTCCCAACCGTCCGCGGCCAGATTCCCCGGCGGTGAGGCGATGGCGGCGATGCAGGCCCGATCGGTCGCGGCAATCCGACGCCACGACGCGGAGTTCGAGACGCAACATGGTGCTGGTGCGGTCTGGGTGGCAGTGAGCCATGGCGACATCATCAAGTCGATCCTCGCCGACGCCTACGGTATGCATCTCGATCTGTTCCAGCGCATCAATGTCGGTCCGGCATCCGTCTCGATTGTGCGGTACGGGGCCGGACGCCCGAGCGTCATCGCTACGAACACCGACTCCGGCGATCTGTCGTGGCTTCGAAACAGCGCTCCCGTCGACGACGCGCCCGTCGGCGGCGGCGCCGGCAACCTCTGAGGAATCGCTCACGATCGGCTCGTAGAATAAAGACATGCCAACCATCATCCACGGGTTCGATTGGCCGGATCGGGTGGTCGTCGGCGCTGTCGGCACGCCCGGGTCGCGCACCTTCTACCTCCAGGTCCGCGCCGGAAATCGAATCGTCAGCGTCGCGCTCGAGAAAGAGCAGTCTGCGCTGCTCGCCGAGAAAATCGAGGAGATCCTCGACGAGCTGATGGACCGGGAAGGCAACCCGGTGAGCGTGCCGTCGGACACCCCGGTCGAACTCGTCGACAATGATCCGTTGGAACAGCCGGTCGACGCCGAGTTCCGCACCGGCGTAATGAGTCTGGGCTGGGATCCCTCGACCGCGCAGGTCGTGATCGAGGCATACCCGATCGTGCTGGTGGACGAAAGCGCCATCGATATGGACGCGATCGAGCAGATCGACATCGAGCCAGCGGAGATGCTACTGGTGCGGATGCCGGTCGGCACCGCGCGCGCATTCGCAAAGCGCACTCTCGAGGTGGTGGGTGCTGGACGACCGATCTGTTCGCTGTGCGGCACACCGATCGACCCGGACGGGCACGTGCACACACTGCCCGACGATGTCTGACGATGCAGGGTGCCGACCTCCAGCACGGGGAACTGGAACTCACGGGTCGCATAACGACGGCCTCTAATGCAACCTTTCTTGCGACCATCGGAAGTACGGTGGTCGTCTACAAGCCCATCTCCGGCGAGCGTCCGCTCTGGGACTTTCCCGACGGTGATCTCGCGAGCCGTGAGGTCGCGGCCTACCTGGTCTCTGAGGCCTTCGGGTGGGAAGTCGTTCCACTCACCTGGCTGCGGGATGGTCCCCGTGGCATGGGAATGGTGCAGCTCTGGCAGGTCATCGATCCCGGGCAGGATCCGGTCAATCTGGTCCCCACCAAGTCCGTACCCGACGCGGGCTGGCGCCAGGTCTTCAACGGAACGGATAACCGGGAGCGGGCGATCACGCTCGTGCACGAGGACTCCCCCGCGCTCCGACGGATGGCCGTGTTCGACATCGTTGTGAACAACGCCGATCGCAAGGGCGCGCACGTGCTTGCGATGGCGGACGGACACCGCCACGGAGTCGATCACGGCCTCACGTTCCACGTCGAGCCGAAGCTGCGCACGGTGCTCTGGGGATGGTTGGGCGACGAACTCACCTCCGATGAGTTAGACGGGATCGATCGGGTGCGGGCACGACTAGACGGCGAGCTGGGTGATGCCCTTGCCGAATTACTCACTCTGGAGGAGATTGCCGCGCTGACCGCCCGCTGTGACCGGCTGTGCGAAAAGAAGCACTTTCCCGCACCTCACGGCGCGATGCCCGCGATGCCTTGGCCGCTGTTCTGATCGCGGGAACTCACCAGGTCAGCCCCAGCGATTCCATCCGCGACCGAACATCCCATCGACGTCGTCGCTCGAAGCGCCCGAGCCCTGTCGTGACCCGAGGTAGGAACTAACGACCGCCGCACCGAGATCATCGAGGTCAGGGGCCACGACAGTGCCACCCACGCGTTTCGCCATCGAGTCGATGAATCGAGCGAGGCCGGGATCGTCGCCGAGGCGGAAGAAGGTGGTCTGGGCGCCGAGTCGCATCGAGTTGTCGAGCTCGCGCACGGCGACGGCCACGGTAACCGGATGCGGTGGGTAATTGAAGAAGACCTCTCCGCTGGCTTCGAGGTGTGAAGTCGGCTCGCCGTCGGTGACGATGAGGAGCACCGGCTGGGCATTCGGATGCTTGCGGAAATGACGATTCGCCAGCAGAAGGGCGTGGTGCAGGTTTGTGCCCTTGTCGTAGATCTCCTCCAGTCCGGTGAGCTGTTCGATGTCCATGACCGATGCAGACCGACCGAAGCTGATGAGCTGCAGATCGTCGCCCCGGAAGCGGCTCGTGATGAGAGTGTGGAGAGCCAGGGCCGTGCGCTTCATGGGCACCCACCGCCCGTCCATCACCATCGAGAACGAGGTGTCGACCAGCAGGGCGACACAGGCCTGAGTGCGTGCCTCGGTCTCCTGCACCTCAACGTCGCCGATTTCGATGCGGATGCCCGCGCCGGTCTCGCCTCCCTCGCCCGCTGTTCGAGTCAGTGCGTTCGTGATCGTGCGAGTGACATCCCACGCTTCCGTGTCGCCGAACGCCCATTCGCGGGTCGCGCCGGAGCGCTCTCCCGCGGCGCCGGCCTGGCGAAGATCCCGGTTACCCTGGCGGCCGGACATGCGGCCAGCGACATCCCGGAGCAGCGCTTTGCCGAGTTGGCGCATTGCCTTCGGAGTGAGCTTGAGCTGGCCGTCGGATCCCCGCTTCATGGAGCCGGAATCGCGCAGCGCCTTCTCGAGTTGCTGAAGTGTGCGGGCATCGACCGCGGCTTCGTCCCCGAGTTGGCGAGATAGCGCGTCGAGGTCGAGGTCGTCGAGGCGCGACCCGTTGTAGGACTGCGCGAGTTGCTCCGCGAGCGAGTCGAGGTCGGCGATGTCCTGGAAGACGCCGGTTCCATCGCCGAGCCCGAGGCCCTGCTCGCCATCCATCTGTTCGGAGCCGCCCCAGTTCTCGCCCGGACGCAGCGACCTGAGGTTGGCGTCGAGCGCACCGAGCGACTCCATCAGTTCGGGTGAGCCGAAGGCCTGTTGGGCGAGTGCATCGAGCTCGTCACGCTGTTCCTGACTCATCGAGTTGCGCATGCGCTGGGCTGCCGCCGCGCGCTGGGCGAGCGAGTCGAGAAGCTCGTCGATGGTGGCGGGATTCTCAGGGAAGTAGTCGCCGTGCTTCTTCATGAAGTCGTCGAACTGTTCCTGGCTGTCCTGACCGCGCTGATGGGCCTCGAGGAGTTCGTTCAGGTCGGTCATCATCTGGCTGATGGCGGCACGGTCGGCGTCGGTGGCGCTTTCGAGGGCGTCCTTCATGCCGGCGAAGCGCTGGTCCAGCATTTCGCGCCCAAGAAGATCTTTGATCTTCTCGAAATCAGCCCGCGCCTCGCTGCTCTTCCAGTTGTATTCGTTGAGTTCGCTGACCGCGGCCGCCGGTGAGGCGGGCAGGGCATCGAGCTGCATCTCGGCGAGCATCCGGTCGCCGTCGTCGAGCTCGGTGTCGCGAGCGAGTTGTTTGCGCTCGGCGAGAACCGCTTTTTCGAGCAGCTCTTTTATTTCTTGCAGCGTGCCATCGAGATTGTTCTTCCGTGTCAGATCGCGTCGACGCTCGGCAACCCGGCGGGCCAGATCGTCCAGTCCGATCTGGTCGGCGCCTCCCCGACGGAGGAATTCGCGCATGGCACGCTCAGGAGAGGAGCCGGCCATGACATCCTCGCCGATCGCGTCGAGAGCCTCCGAGAGATCGACGGGAGGGGCGAGCGGATCAGGTCCTCCGTCATATTTGCCGTATCGGGCGCGCGTTATGAGGCGACGATTGGCCCTAACCACAGTGATTGCTAACCATAGATAACTTCGCCGTCGCCGCTTTCCTTACTGATCCTACGCATCAGGTAGAGGCCCTCCAGAGCCAGCTCGATGGCGCCGGCACGCTGCCCGTCATTGGTCGCCCCATTGCCGGGTGAATACAGACGAGCGCAGATCTCGTCGTACAGCTCCGATTCGCCCAGTATCGGGAGGCCGGCGAGGAAGTCGTGTGCGGTGACCTGTTCGCCGGTCGTCACCATGGCTCCGCTCTCGATGGCCTCCACCAGCACGGCGAAGTCGAGACCGCGAAAGTGTGTGCGCACCGTCTCTGCGGTAGCCGTGCGCAGCAGGTGGTCGAGCACTTCGTCTTCGCGACCCTCTTCACCGGATTCGAACTCGATTTTTCCGCCGAGCACGTCGACGGCCGTCTCGAGGTCGACCGGTCGGGCCACGGCGTCCGGCTCGCCTTGGCGGGTCGCCCGATGGATCGCGGCCGCGGCGATGGTCTCCGCTCCCGCAATGGCGAAGCGCGCACTCACCCCGCTGCGCTGGTCTACCGCGGTGGACTCACGCAACGCTCGCGTGAAGCGGGCGAGAATCTCGATGAGATAGTCGGGAACGTCGGCGACGAGATCCGCCTCCTGCCGGATGATGGCGATTTCATCGGCCAACTCGGTCGGGTAGTGCGTGCGGATTTCTGCGCCGAAGCGATCCTTCAGCGGTGTGATGATTCGCCCGCGGTTGGTGTAGTCCTCCGGGTTGGCGCTGGCCACGACGAGCACGTCCAGCGGTAGCCGCAGTACGTAGCCGCGGATCTGGATATCGCGTTCTTCCATCACGTTGAGCATCGCGACCTGGATGCGTTCGGCCAGATCGGGAAGTTCGTTGATGGCGACGATACCTCGGTGGCTGCGCGGGATGAGGCCGAAGTGGATGGTCTCCGGATCTCCGAGGCTGCGACCCTCCGCGACCTTCATCGGATCCACGTCGCCGATCAGATCGGCGACACTGGTGTCGGGGGTTGCGAGCTTCTCGGCATACCTTTCGTCTCGGCCACGCCAATCGACCGGCAGGTCGTCTCCGAGCTCCGTGGCGCGGCGTAGGCTCGTTGTGGTGATCGGTTCGAAGGGATGCTCACCGAGCTCGGAGCCCCCAATGACGGGGCTCCACTCATCGAGCAACCCGACCATGGTGCGCAGCAGCCGGGTCTTCCCCTGCCCGCGCTCACCGAGGAGAACGATGTCATGGCCGGCGATAAGGGCCCGCTCGAGCTGCGGGATCACGGTGGACTCGAAGCCATGAAGCCCCGGCCACGGATTCCGGCCGTCACGAAGGGCCGCGAGCAGATTGTCCCGGATCTCGACGCGGAGCGTCTTCTGCACATGACCGGAGGACCGGAGCTCGCCGACGGTGGTCTGGGTAGGACGTATCACGCCCCCAATTTTACGCCCGACTTCGGTCACCCTTTCTGGGAGATCCCACCACAGTTAGGGCAGCACGTGACCGGCCGCGGTGAAGAGGCGATACCACTCCGGCCGGGTGAGCGGCAGGTCGGACCCGGCTGCCGAGTCGCGCATCCGTTGGATGTTCGTGGTTCCGAGCACCACCTGCATATTGGCCGGATGACGGGTGATCCAGGCCACCGCGATTGCGGCGGCCGGCACGTGATAGCTGCTCGCGAGGCCGTCGATCACGTCGTTCAGCTCGGCGTAGTTGTCATGGTCTCCCAGGAAGACGCCGTCGAAGAATCCCTTCTGGAACGGCGACCAGGCCTGCAGGGTGATGCCCTTGAGGCGGCAATAGTCGAGGATGCCGTTATCGCGATCGATCGACTGGTCCAGACCGCGCATATTCGCCGAGACTCCCGCGGCGATCAATGGTGCGTGGGTGATGCTGAGCTGTACCTGGTTCGCGACCAGCGGCTGATTCAGCGACGCGGCGAGCAGTTCGATCTGCCCAGGAGTATGGTTCGAGACCCCGAACTGGCGCACCTTGCCGGCCCTGTGCAGCTCATCGAATGCTGCCGCGACCTCGTCGGGTTCGACCAACGCATCCGGGCGGTGCAGCAGCAGCAGGTCGAGATAGTCGGTCTTCAGGGCGGCGAGGGATTCGTCGACCGAGTGGAGGATGTGCTCCTTCGAGTAGTCCCAGAAACCCGAACGGATTCCCACCTTCGACTGGACTGTGATGGCTGACCGCTCCGCAGCCGAGAGGCTGACCGCGTCGCCGAAGCGTCGCTCGCATCCGTGGGTCGTGTTGCCGTACACGTCCGCGTGATCGAAGAACGTGATGCCAGTGTCGATTGCGGCGCCCACCAAGGCGCGAATCTCGGCATCGGAAAGAGGTTCGATACGCATCAGTCCGAGAATAATGTTCGGAACTTCCACGGTCGAATTCAGCAGAGTCTGTGTCTTCATCCGCCAAGTCTGCGCCATGGCGGACGGCGGCGCGGATCACGATCCACGGGCAGGCAGCCCGGCAGCCCGCCTCACCGAAATCGACTTGGTAGTAGTTGCGACTTATTCAACGGGCAGGTCGCAACTACTACCGAGTCGATTTCGGGCTCAGGAGGCAGCGGGGAGAGATGCAGCGTCGGGCGGCCCGGTCGGTCAGTCCTCGGCAGCGGGCTGCGACCCCAGATGCAGGATCGCCGCCTGGGTGCGCCTCTGCAGGCCGAGCTTGGCGAGCAGGCCCGAGACATAGTTCTTCACCGTCTTCTCAGCAAGAGAGAGCTCCGAACCGATCTGACGATTGGTGAGCCCGGCGGCGATGAGGGAGAGGATCTGCGTCTCTCGGGCGGTGAGCGATCCGAGGCGCGGGTCGGTGTCATTGCGGGAATGGATGCGCTCGACCACCTTGCGGGTGAGCATCGGGTCGAGCAGGGAATGGCCACTCGCCACTTTGCGCAGGGATTCGACCAGGCCGCTGCCCCGCACGTCCTTCAGCACATATCCGGATGCCCCGGCGATGACGGCCGCGGAGAGTGCCTCGTCGTCGTCATAGGCCGTCAGAATGAGGCACTTGACCTCCGGATTCAGCGATCGAACGTCCCGACATACATCGATACCACTGCCGTCGGGCAGGCGCACATCGAGGAGCACGACATCCGGGAGGGTCGCCGCGATGCGTGAACGGGCCTGCGCCGCGGTGCCCGCCTCGCCGACCACCTCGATGTCGCCTTCGATACTCAGAAGTTCGCCGATCCCGCGTCGCACGATTTCGTGATCGTCCACCAGGAATACCCGGATCATGAGACCCCCGTTCCGTCGTCTTGATTCTCGACCGGTACGCTCCACCCCAGTCTCGTGCCTCCCGGCCCGGTGTCCACGGTGAAGGAACCGCCGCGGGCGAGGGCTCGTGCCTCTAGGTTGGCAAGTCCACTGCGCCGAGAGGTGTCGGTGATGCCCACCCCGTTGTCGGAGACCACGAGGTGGATCACGCCGTCGACGACGTCGAGCGTCACGCCGGTCTGATCTGCGCGCGCATGTTTCGCCGCGTTGGCCAGGGCTTCCCTGGTCACCGCCACCACGTCATCCGCGAGACTGCCGGTGACGACAAGGTCGACCGGTCCGGTAAATCCGACAGTCGGGCTCTTCTGCCGGCCAGGAGCGAGATCGTTGGCGAGATCGAGGATGCGGTGGCGCACCGAATCCTGGGTGTCCTGGCGGGCGGAAAGCGCGAAGATCACGGTGCGGATCTGGGTGACAGCGGTGTCGAGGTTCGCGACCGAGTGCAGGATCCGTTCCCTGTCGATCGGTGATTCGATCGATCCGGCCACGCTCTGCAGTTCGAGGCCGGTACCGAAGAGCTGTTGGATGACGTGGTCGTGAAGGTCTCGCGCGATGCGTCCGCGATCTTCGAGCAGTAGCATCCGTTGTTCGGATGCCCGGGCGCGGGCGAGTTGCATTGCCAGGCTTGCTTGCCCGGCGAAGTCCGCCGCCATCTCGAGATCCGAGGGGGCGAAGCGCAGCCCCCCGGCCATTCGCACAACGAGCAGCACACCCTCGGCTTTGCCGGACGAGATGAGGGGGAAGGCCATCATCGGGCCGAGCGGGTGATCGACCCAGAAGAGCGAGGAGTCGGGGCTGCCGTCGCCGACGAGACGGGGCTGCTTACCCTCCAGAACGCTGCCTGCCAGGGTGCCGGCTGAGTTGAAGACGCGTCCGACGAGGTCAGACTCGCGTTCGCCACGGGCGAGCTCCACGGCAAGCGTGCCCTCCTGTGCCCCGGGCAGGATCATGCAGACCAGATCGCTCTCGGCGAGCACGAGCACACGGCTCACCAGGGTGGACAGGGAGTCTGATTGGTCGGAGGCGAGCATCGCGGCGGTGATCTCGGCGGATGCGGCAGACCAGGCCTGCCGATGACGGGTCTCGGCGAAGAGCCGCGCGTTGTCGATGGCGAATCCAGCGGATGCGGCGAGGGATTCGACAAGCTGCTCGTCTTCGCGACTGAAAGCTCCGGAACGCTGGTTGCTGAGGTACAGGTTGCCGTAGACGGAATCGCGCACCCGGATCGGCACACCGAGAAAGCTCTCCATCGCCGGATGGCCAGCCGGAAAGCCACTCGACCTGGGGTCGTCGTGCAGGTGTTCGAGACGAATGGGGCGGGGGTCGTCGATGAGTGCGCCGAGAAGTCCGTGCCCCTCGGGGAGGTGGCCGATGATCGTTGCCTGTTCCGGAGGGATGCCCACGTGGATGAACTGCTCGAGTCCGCCTCCGGGGGCGATGACGCCGAGAGCGCCGTACTCCGAGCCGACCAGCTCCACCGCGGCCTCGATGATGCGATGGAGCACGACCGGCAACTCCAGATGCTCGACAACGGCGAGGTTGGCCCGAAGCAGGGCACGGAGGCGGCCCTGGGTTGCGAGAACGTCCTGGGCGCGGTCGACGAGATCGCCGAGGGCACGGTCGAGTTCGGCGCGTGGTTCGTCCGGGAAGGTGAGCAGTTCGTCGTGTGATGCCACGTGACTCCTGTGCCGGCGCTGATCCAGAAACCCATCCGCACCGAGTCGGCGCGCGTGGCTGCATTCCCGAGCGTACTCCGTCATTCAACGAGAACCCCTCGCGCCGGCGGGACTTTAGGCCCTTCGACGATGTGAGGTCAGCTCCATGATTGGAGGGATACCAGAAGCGGGGCACTAGTGATGAATGGAATGATCCTGGTCGGTGTGGACGGGACCTCCGCGAGTCGAGCGGCGATCCGCTGGGCGATGCGACGTGCGGCATCCGTCCAATCGCGCCTGACCCTCGTGCATGTCGTCGATGACGAGTGGGGCATGATCGGGGAACAGTCGATTTCCGAACTGCACCCTGCGGCCTACCAACTCGTGGAGAGAGAGGCCACTTTCGCCCGCTCGATCGATGCCGCTGTCACTGTGACGACCCGCGTGCTGCTCGGTGACCCGATGGTGGAACTCGGCGTCGCGTCCCGGGAAGTCGAAATGGTTGTGGTCGGTACCCATAAGACCGGGTTCCTGCACGGGCGTGCGTTCGGTTCCCGGAGTCTGCAGCTCGCCGCGACGGCGTGGTGCCCGGTCGCGGTCATTCCCGAGGGATCGACTACGGAACGGCACGGCATCGTGGCGGGAATGGATGATTCAGAGGCTGGTCGTGCCGCCGTCCGCTTTGCGGCAATCGAAGCCCGCCGCGCGCAGGAAGAACTCATCCTTCTGCGCGCCTGGAGCTCACCTACGCTCGAAACCGGAGCGGATGCCGAGGCCGCGGACACGCGCGCCAGGCATGCCGTCGAAGCCCTCGGCTCCCGGTCCGTCGCCCTCGCCCACAGCGCCGGTGACGACCTGCTCGTGCGCACTCGCGCTCTCCGGCGCCCCGCGGCAGAAGCGCTTGTCGACGCGGGAATGTCGGCCGAGCTACTGGTGATCGGCAGTTCTCGTCGACACGGTGCCCAGATGTCTGCCCTCGGCCCGGTCAGCCACGATGTGTTGCTCAATATCGCCGGACCCACGCTCGTAGTACACGGTGACGCCGTCGCCGACGCCGCACTCACAGCCCTCGACGAACCGATCCGGAGACATCAGTGAACGACTTCCTCAGTCCCCTCGTACTGTCACAGTGGCAGTTCGGGCTCACCACGATCTATCACTTCTTGTTCATCCCGATCACGATCGGCATGGCCACAACCACCGCGGTGTTCCAGACGGCGTGGTACCGGACGGCGAAGGTCAAGTACCTGCACCTCACGCAGTTTTTCGGCAAGATCTTTCTGATCAACTTCGCGATGGGGGTTGTTACCGGAATCGTGCAGGAGTTCCAGTTCGGCATGAACTGGTCGACCTATTCGAGATTCGTCGGTGACGTCTTCGGCGCTCCGCTGGCCATGGAGGGCCTCCTTGCATTCTTCCTCGAGGCCACCTTTATCGGCCTGTGGATCTTCGGCTGGGACAAACTGCCCAAGGGGATCCACCTCGCGACGATTTGGATCACCGCTGCGGGCACGATCCTGTCGGCCTACTTCATCCTGGCCGCGAACGCGTTCATGCAGCATCCGGTGGGTTTCCGCGTCAATGAGGCTCGCGGCCGGGCCGAACTCACGGACATCTGGGCTGTGCTCACTAATAAGGTCTCTCTCGCCTCATTCCCGCATACGATCGTCGCATCATTCATGGTTTCCTCCGCGCTCGTGATCTGTATCGCGGCCTGGCATCTCGCCCGCAGGCAGAACCTCGACACGATGCGACCGGCGATTATCTTCGCGTTCTGGACGATGATCGGCGCGGGTATCCTCACCGTTCTCACGGGTGACCAGCTCGGCCTCGTGATGGTGCAGACGCAGCCGATGAAGATGGCGGCAGCGGAAGCCGCCTACAACACGGTGAGTGGGGCGGATGCCTCGTTCTCGATCTTTACTCTCGGTACGCCCGACGGGGTGAGCGAACTGTTCTCGATCCGGATTCCCTACCTGTTGTCGTTTCTGTCGACGCACACGCTGACCGGCACGGTCGAAGGTATCAACGACTTACAGGCCCAGTACCGTACCCTCTACGGCCCCGGGAACTATGCGCCGGTGGTCTGGGTCACCTATTGGGCGTTCCGCTGGATGATCGGACTCGGCATGCTCTCGGTGCTGCTCTCCGCGGCCGGTCTCTGGCTGCTTCGCAAGGGCCGACTGCCGCAGAACAAGTGGATCTGGCGCGTCGCCGTCTGGGCCTTCCCGCTACCCCTCGCCGCCATGATCGTCGGTTGGATCTTCACCGAGATGGGTCGCCAACCCTGGATCGTGTTCAGCCTGCTGAAGACGAGGGACGGTGTTTCACCCAACCTCACCGGTCTCGACGTGTTGATCTCAATCATCTCGTTCACCCTGATCTACGGCATCCTCGCCGTGGTCGAATTCCGACTCCTCAAGCGAGCCGCCCAGAAGGGTCCAGAAGGCGCGTCGGTCACCGACCCCTCCGAGGTCCCGACCGCCACCGCGACTGTGTATTAGAAGTCAGTGATAAGGAGTAAATAATGGACCTCAACATTCTGTGGTTCTGGATCGTAGGCTTCTTCTTCATCGGCTACTTCGTACTCGACGGTTTCGACTTCGGGGTCGGAATGGCACTGCCGATCCTCGGTCGTGACGAGATCGATCGCCGGGTCATGATCAACACCATCGGTCCGGTGTGGGACATGAACGAGACCTGGCTGATCGTGGCCGGAGCTTCGCTGTTCGCGGCTTTCCCGGAGTGGTACGCAACCCTGTTCAGCGGGTTCTATCTCGCCCTTCTGCTCATCCTGCTCGCCCTGATCGTGCGCGGTGTCTCCTTCGAATACCGCCACCACCGCCCCGAATCGCGCTGGAAGAAGTGGTTCGACGGAATGATCGTGATCGGGTCGGCCGTGCCTGCGCTGCTCTGGGGTGTGGCGTTCGCGAATATCGTTCAGGGGGTGGCTCTCGACTCCGGTCACAACTACACCGGCACCCTGTTCGATCTGCTGAATCCCTACGCGCTGCTCGGTGGGATCACAACGCTCCTGCTGTTCTTCACCCACGGTGTCATCTTCATCTCGTTGAAGGCCGATGGCGACCTGCGGCTGCGAGCCAGGAAGCTTGCCGTCCGATCCGGTGCCCTCACGATCCTCGTCGCGGCCGTCTTCCTGCTCTGGACCAACCTCGCTCATGGCCAGGTCGCATCCTGGCTGTTGGCAGTTGTGGCGGCGGTGCTGCTGATCGGCTCGTTCTTCGCCAACCTGCGGGGGCGCGAGCGCTATGCCTTCGGCCTGATGGCCGGAACCATCGCCATCGCGGTCGCCAGTCTGTTCGCAGCACTCTTCCCGAATGTGATGCCAGCCAGCAACGACCTGGCCAACAGCCTCACCATCGCCAATGCCTCGAGTACCCCGTACACGCTCTCGGTGATGAGCTGGGTGGCACTCGCGGTGATGCCCTTCATACTGGCCTACCAGATCTACACCTACTGGGTATTCCGCAAGCGCATCACCCGCGCCTCGATTCCGGAAGACACCCAGCCGCTCGCCGACTCCCCCGCGGCATCCGTGCTCGGCGGCTGAATCGATGCGTCCGTTAGATCCCCGGCTGTTGCGTTACGCGGCCGCCGCCCGCACCTACTTCGCCGTGGGCGTCGTGCTGGGGATCGTGCGCACCGCGGCGACACTCGCATTCTGTTTGCTGCTGTCGCAGGCGATCGTCGGAGCGATCGCCGGGCGGCCGCTGGCTGAGCTGGCACCGGGCATCTTGTGGGTCGCTGCTATCGGCGTCGTGCGGGCCGGCGCGATCTGGGCGATGGATGTCGCGTCGGCTCGTGGTGCCGCCATGGTGAAGAGTCAGTTGCGACGAAGGCTCGTGGTCGGCATCGCTCGTCTCGGCCCCGGCTGGCTCCGAGCACGCAACCGCGTGGATGTCGTCACGACGGCAGGACCGGCGCTCGATGCTCTCGATGGCTACTTCTCTCTGTTCCTGCCACAGCTCATCCTCACCGCGATTGCGACGCCGGTCGTGATCGTCGCGATCTTCCTGCAAGACCTACTGAGCGGCATCCTCGTCGTGGTCGCGTTGCCGCTGATCCCGATCTTCATGATCCTGATCGGCATGGCCACCCAGGCGGTGCAGCGTCGACAATGGTTGGTGCTCGCGCACTTGTCCAGCCGTTTCCTCGATGTCGTCAGCGGGCTCGCGACGCTCAAGATCTTCGGACGCCAGCAGCGGCAGGCCACTCGCATCGCCTCGCTGACCGAGGACTATCGCGTCGAGACGATCAAGGTCCTGCGAATGTCGTTTCTCAGCGGGTTCGCGCTCGAGTTGATCGGCAGCCTGTCCGTGGCACTGGTGGCGGTGTCTGTCGGGTTGCGACTCATCGACGGAAGCCTCGTTCTCTCTGTCGGCCTCTTCGTACTGCTTCTCGCGCCGGAAGTTTTTCTCCCGCTGCGCCAGGTGGGCGCTAATTACCACGCGGCCGCGGACGGTATCACCGCGGCGGCGGACGTTTTCGACATCCTCGACACGGCGCAGGGGAAAGAGCCGGAGATCGCGACCCCCGTCAGCTCCACCAGCGAGTTCCATCCGTGCGAGCTCACCTTCAACGGGGTCAGTGTGCGCTACGAGGGCCGGACCGCCGTCGACCGATTCTCTGCGGTCATCCGCCCGGGCCAGGTGACGGTCCTTGCCGGAGCGAGCGGATCGGGCAAGTCGTCCCTGCTCGCCGCTCTGCTCGGATTTGTGCCATTCGACGGCGCGATCGACATCGGTGGAGCGCACACCGAGGCCGACCGCCGCCAGCTCACGGCGTGGGCCGGCCAGGATGCCACCCTGCTCGAGGGCACTATCGCCACCAACGTGGCTCTCGGTGATGGACACCCGGATGCCACGCTGGTACGCCGGGCGCTGGAACTCGCAGCCCTCGCTCGGCTCGATTCCGGGACTGTGGTGACCGTGACCGGAAGCGGGCTTTCCGGCGGGCAGGCCGAGCGGGTCGTGGCGGCACGGGCGATCTACCGCGGTCTGAGAAGGCAGTGCCCTGTGCTGGCCTTCGACGAACCGAGTGCGGCGCTCGATTCGGATGCCGAAGCCGGATTGCTGCGGGGTTTTCAGTCCCTCGCCGACGAGGGTTTCACGGTGCTTGTCGTCAGTCATCGCCCCGCGGTCATCGCCGCGGCACACCAGCTGATCGACCTGAGAGACGCTGTCCATGCCTGAGACACGCCTGCGCGCCGATTCGCCCACCCTGGCAGTGCTCCGTCTTGCCCAGCCCCCCGGCCGCCGATTCGTGCCCGGGGTGTTCTTCGGGGTGATCTCCGCCCTCAGCTCGGTCGGCCTGCTGGCGACCTCGGCCTGGCTCATCACGCGAGCGGCCGAACATCCGCCCATTCTCTTCCTCGGGGCCGCAATCGTCGGGGTGCGGGCGTTCGCCCTGTTGCGGGCTGCATCGCGCTATCTGGAACGTCTTACCAGCCACGATGCCGCCTTCCGGCAGCTCTCCGCGCTCCGGATCGGGATTTACCGTCGACTGGTGCCGCTCGCCCCCGACGGGCTTCACGGCGACGCGCGGGGTGCCGGCCGAGGGGATCTGCTCACCCGCCTTGTGAGCGATGTGGATGAACTGCAGAATCTGCCGCTGCGCGTCGTGCAGCCGCTGGTGGTGACCCTTGTGACCGCGGTCTTGAGCGTGATCGGCGTGAGTATCGTGCTCCCCGCCGCCGGTGCGACCCTCGCCGTGACTCTCCTTGCTGCCTTTACCGCGGCGACTCTCGTACAGTCCCTCATCGCTGGGCGGGCCGAGCGGTCCATTGCTCCCCTCCGTGGGGTACTCGCCGACCGGCTGCTGGACTTCGTCTCGAACCTCGATGTACTGGTCGCCTACGATGCCGTTACGGAACGGGTGGCTCGGGTCGAGTTTGCCGACCGCGCTCTTCGGGTCGCGACCATTGCCCGGGCAGGGGGCGCCGGGGCGACATCCGCGATTCTCTCGGCTTTGGCGGCGTTCGCCTCGGTCGCTGTCCTGCTGGTGGGCGTTCCGGCACTCGGTCACGGGCTCCAGGGGCCGGCACTCACGGTGATCGCACTCGTACCCCTCGCCGTCTTCGAGGTCGTCGCGAGTGCTCCGCTCGCCCTCGGGGCGTTTCGACAGGTGTGGGCCAGCGCCGGGCGCGTGGCGGATGCGACCCCCACGATCCTGCCGCCGGAGATCCCTGCGGGGGTCATAGCGCCGTCGTCCGATGGCGCAGTGTTTCGTGATGGCGCAGCGTCTCCTGATGGCGCAGTGTCTCCTGACGGCGCAGTGTTTCCTCAGCGCGCAGCGTTCTTCCACGGGCCGGTGCTTCAGCTCTCCGGCGTCGGCGCACGTTGGCCGGGCGAGTCCGGCATCGCCTTCGCCGGTCTCGACCTCAGCCTGAAGCGTGGTGATCGCGTCGTCGTCGAGGGCGCGTCGGGCTCGGGCAAGACCACGCTCGCGCATGTGCTCGTGCGGTTTCTCGACTATCACGGCAGCTATCGCCTCGGCGGTATCGAAGCGCGTGAACTTTCACCCGACTCGGTGCGTGCCATCGTCGGACTCTGCGAACAGACGCCATATCTCTTCGACGAGGACATCCGCCAGAACCTGCTGTTCGCCCACGATTCGGCGACCGACGCGGAGCTCGAAGCAGTGCTCGACCGGGTCGGCCTGGCCGACTGGATGCGGGAACGTGGCGGGCTGTCGGCCCGGGTCGGTGATGACGGCGCGCTCGTCTCTGGCGGCCAGGCCCAGCGCCTGGCTCTCGCCCGCGCCCTGATCGCCGACTTTCCGGTGATTGTGTTCGACGAGCCGACCGCAAATGTGGATCCCGTGCGCGCAGCGGGCCTGATGCGCGACATCCTCACCGCCGCGACCGACGTGAATGGTGAGGATCGACGCACCGTCATCGTGATCTCCCACTTGCCGGTGCCTGACGACCTGGTTACCGCGCGCGTGCATCTCGACCGGCCATCGTCGCCGTGAGTCTCGCGCTCGCTCGAAATTTCGGGAGTGCATCCAAGCCCGGGCGATTCCGGTCCCTTCGGGCCGGCGCGCCGGCCCGAAGGGACCGGAACGACCCGTGAACGGGCGCGGTCCGGGCGGAGGATGCAGTCAGCGCACCGGTGCGCGATCGAAGCCCGACCAGGGTGCGCGCTTCACGAGTTCGAGACTGCCGAGGTAGACGGCCGCGAGAGCGAAAAGCATCAGCACCATTCCGAGCGGTGGAGCGGTGAACCCGATGGCGCCTGCGATGGGCAGGAACGGGATCGCGAGGGTGAGGAACGCAATGGTGAGCACCGCGCCGCCGAAGAGCGCGTCCGGGCGACTGCGGAAGAAGGTCCGCCGGGTGCGGAGGGTGATCAGTACGATCATCTGGGTAAGGGCCGACTCGATGAACCACCCGCTCTGAAACAGCGACTGGGAAGCGTGGAAGACGGCGATCAGCAGCGCGAAAGTAGCGAGGTCGAAGACGGTACTGAGAGCGCCGAAAACGATCATGAATCGGCGGATGGAATGAAGGCTCCAGCGCCCCGGTCGCTCGAGCCGTTCGGGATCGACGTGATCGCGGGAGAGCAGCATGCTCGGCAGGTCCGCCAGGAAGTTGAGCAAGAGAATCTGCCCGGGAAGCATGGGGAGGAATGGCAGCAGCGCAGACGCGATGACCATGCTCAGCACGTTGCCGAAGTTGGAACTCGATGCGAAGCGCACGTATTTGAGAGTGTTGGCGAAGGTGCGGCGACCGAGGCGCACCCCGTCCGCCACCACGGCAAGGCTTTTCTCGGTGAGCACAATGGCGGCAGCTTCGCGGGCGACATCGGTCGCTCCATCGACAGAGATTCCCACATCGGCCGCGTGAAGTGCCGAGCTGTCATTGATGCCGTCGCCGAGGAATCCGACCGTCTGCCGGCCGGCTTTCAGGGCGGTGACGATCTCCTCCTTGTGCCGGGGTTCCACCTCCGCGAAGACATCGCACTCCGTTACGGCCCGACGCAGGCGAGCAGGACTCATCCGGTCGATCTCGGCTCCAGTGACGACGAGACCGAAGCGCAGTCCGATGCGGGAAGCTACCGACAGGGAGACGAATCGGTTATCACCGCTGACCATCACCACCCGCACCCCGAGTGCGGATAAGTCGGCGATCTCCAGGTTCACATCGTCTTTCACATCATCGCGAAAAGTGAGCAGGCCGATGAAGTCGAGCGCTGATTCTGCGGCCACGGTCACGGCCTCCCCGGCCGCCAGGGATCGGGTCGCGATACCGATGGCTCGAAATCCGTCGGTACCGAGGGCGCGATAGCGATCGCGGATCAACTGGAAGGCGGCGGCCGAGCCGTCTCCGCGCACGCTGCTGCAGGTGGAGAGTACCGATTCCACCGATCCCTTCATCACGAGAGTCGGAGCACCGTCGAGTTCCATTGCGATCGAGAGGCGTTTTCGCGCAAAGTCGTACGGCACTTCACCGAGCGCGGTTGCGGGCCCGGGTTGATGCGCACGCAGGATCGCATCGTCGAGTGGGTTGCGGTAGCCCTTCTGGAGCGCAGCATTGAGGGCTCCGAGTTCCAGGATGTGCGCATCCTCGCCGCCGTCTGGGGCGAGCGCGTCGGAAAACTCTACGGTTCCTCCCGTGAGCGTGCCGGTCTTATCTGTACAGAGCACGGTGAGCGACCCGAGATCCTCGATGACGTCGAGTCTCTTTACGATCACGTGGTGCTTCGATAGTGAGCGGGCACCCGCCGAAAGACTCACCGATACGATCGCGGGGAGCATTTGAGGAGTCACCCCGACGGCTAGGGCGAGCGAAAATAGCAGCGCGTCGAGAAGCGGGCGGCCGAGCACAAGGTTGATCACGAAGACAGCGATCGTCAATGCGATCGTGACCTGGAGAAGCAGGATGCCGAAGCGACTGAGTCCATGTTCGAAGGCGGTGGGCGCGGGGTGCTTGACCAGTCGGGAGGCGACCGCCCCGAACTCGGTGTCTCTTCCGGTATAGACCACCAGCGCCACGCCAGTGCCGCTCACGACATGGGTTCCGCGGAAGACGCAGTTGGTGCGGGCCGCGAGCGGAGTGGCGAGGGCGAGCGATGCCCCCGCGGACTTGTCGACCGGGATCGCCTCGCCGGTGAGCGCGGATTCGTCAACGACGAGGCTCAGCGCGGAGATGATCCGACAGTCACCCGGCACCACATCCCCGGCCGAAAGATGCAGCTCGTCGCCGGCACGCACGTCGGCGAGTACCAGCGTGAGCATTTCGCCGTCTCGATCCACCTCCACCGTCGAGGAGACGCTGGCGAGGAGTAACTGCACATCCCGTGACGCTCGTAACTCCTGGGCAAAGCCGAGACTCGCGCTGGCAACTACGATCACACCGATGATCACGCCGTCCGTGGCATCTCCGACGGCGGTTGCCACCGCGGCCGCCATGACCAGGATGAGCGTGACCGGCGACAGAAATTGCCTCAGGGCGAGCGCGGGCCATGACAAACGACGCGGTGGACGAACCTCGCTGACCGGTGTGGCGGCGATCGCCTGAACGCGCTCGAGAGACGAACTCCAGAGTTCCGCGTGTTTTGGGACCCCGCTCGTGGGGGTCAGCGCACGCTCCGCGCGGTCAGTGGACGACAAGAACGGGACAGTGCGCTTTTTCCGCGCAGGCCGAACTCACCGATCCGAGCAGGAGCCCCATAACTCCGCCGTGACCACGGCTGCCGACGACCAGCATCTCAGCACCGCCACTCGCGTCGATGAGGTGTTGCGCGGGGTTTCCCTCGGCGGTGTCGCACGTGGCCCACTCCGGAAGCATGTCACCGAACTGGCGACCAATGGCATCGCCGAGTATCTCGTTTGCGTCCGCCTCTGGTGACCAATCGGTCACTCCGATGGAGTTGTATTCGGTGGGATACTTCCAGGTGGTGACGAGCTGTAGCGCCGTATTGAGCGACTCGGCGAGGTCCACCGCCTTGGCGAGGGCTCGGAGGGATTCCTCGGAGCCGTCCACCCCGACGACGATGCGTCCGACCCGAGCAGCAGTCTCGGGTTCCGCGACCGAGGTTGTCGCATCCGGAGCGTGTCGACTGAGATCGTCAGACTCGTAGCGTGCACCATCGGGGTCGGCCACGAAGTGCGAAGGCTGAGTCGCGGCAGTACCGCTGACGGGTTGCATGACACCATTCCATCGCTGCACGCTCACCGCGACAAGGGACCTAAGGCCCGATTCGAGAGCGGGTTCGGCGTCCGCCGAGGGGGCTGTCGTCGAGGGGCAGTAGAGCGGGCGCTCCGAAGACGCCGGTGAATGAGGCAGCAGTGAGAGCTCCGGCCGCGAGGATGGCCGCGAGCACGACGATCTGAAACTGTGCCGCCTGGATCGGCGATGCGCCAGCGAACACAGCACCGACGAATGCACCGGGCAGGGTCACGATACCGGTCGTCCGCGTCTGGTCGGTCGAGGGGATGAGCGCGGTGGATGCGGCGGACCGCACGGCCCGGAGCGCGGACTGTCGCGGGGTCGCGCCGAGCGAAAGCCAGGCCTCCATCTCGTCGCGCTGGGCGAGGAAGAGACCGCCGAGTGAGCGTCCCATCAGGGTGCAGACCGTCATCGTGTTGCCGATCACGATACCGCCGAGTGCGAGCAGGTATCGCGGGCTGAACGACACGGCCCCGGTGGAGAACACGACAACGAGGGGAATCGCCGATGCCACAAGCACGGTGCCGGCGATGGGGAGGAGATAGCGCGCCGCCACTCGCAGCCGCCGGTAGACGACCCAGGTCGCCGCCGTCACCATCACGATGAGGAACACCACCACCCACCAGCGATTGCTGATCACACCCCCGAGGATCAGGCTGAGGATACCCAGTTGCACCACCGCTCGCAGAATGGCCCACGGTTGCAGCCAGGGATGCTCGAGCCGCAGGCTGAGAACCACAGCGAGGGTGATGCTGGCGAGCAGGGCGACGGCGATAATCGTCACGAAGGGGGTCACCGCGGCTCCGATCTGGCGGGCACTCCCCGGGCGGGAGGCGGGCTCGTCGATTACACCACAGCCGCGCACATCACAGCCGCGCACATCACAGCCTTCCCGCGACGACCCTGTTTCGGGTCGCCACCCTCACTCCGGTCACCGGGTCTCGGGGCTGTCCTGCTCATTGGGCATTCTCGTGGCGATCGTGCTCGGGCTCAGCGTGATGCATCCGCGATTCGGGACGCAGCATCGTTCCGAGGTGGCGCTCGTGATCGTGGGGTCTTCGGTCATCTTCGTCGTCGATGGTTGGGCGGTGTCGCGCTTGTCGTGACCCTGCCGATTGTCAGAATTGCCATCGTGTTGGCGTATTCGTGGCCAGCGGGCTTTGCCGGCCCGAGCGGCCGCATTGTCAACAGCGTCAGAGCGGATAAATCCGCATCGGCCGGCGGCGGAATCCGCAAGTATAGGAGAGCCTTTCCTTCGTGGTAATCTCGCGAAAAAAAGGGTTTCATTACTTTATGACCAGTGATATTGCCCCCTACCATCAGACCAACGAACCCCACATCGGCGGTCTAGCCCAGCGCCTCAATTGGCTCCGAGCAGGCGTGCTCGGCGCGAACGACGGCATCGTCTCGGTAGCGGCGATCGGCGTCGGCGTTGCGGGCGCTACGACGGCGACTGCTCCCATTCTCACCGCTGGTCTCGCCGCGCTGGTAGGCGGCGCAATCTCCATGGCTCTCGGCGAGTACGTCTCGGTGAGCGGCCAGCGCGACAGCGAGCACGCTCTTATCGAGAAGGAACGGCGCGAGCTGGAGGAAACCCCTGACGAGGAACTCGTCGAACTGGCCCGTATGTACCAGGCAAAGGGCTTGAGCAGGGAGACTGCTCTGACCGTGGCCACCGAACTCACGGCTCACGATGCGCTCGCAGCCCATCTTTCGGTTGAACTGAACATCGACCAGAACGATGTGGTGAGCCCCTGGCATGCCACCTTCGCCTCCGCCGCGGCGTTCCTGATCGGCGGCATAATCCCCCTCCTGGCGATTCTCCTTCCTCCCGAGCAGTTTCGAGTCCCGGTGACCTTCGCCGTCGTGCTCGTCGCCCTCGCGGCTACCGGATTGATCAGCGCGCACATCGGTGGCGCCGGTCGTCGACGTGCGGCCGCGCGCGTCGTCATCGGTGGAACGCTCGCCCTCGTCGCTACCTTCACGATCGGTGCCCTGCTCGGCACGAGCGGTATTGTCTGATCCCACCCGCATCCTGGTAGTCGAGGATGATGCGGAGATGGGCGCACTGATTGTGCGTGGTCTGACGGGGGAGGGATACGACATCACCCTCGTCACCAATGGCATGCAAGCCCTGCTCGCCGCTGCGGGTTCGGAGTTCGCCGCCGCGGCGATCGATGTGATGATGCCCGAGATGACCGGATTCGAGGTCTGCCGCCACCTGCGGCAGCATGGGAGCACGTTACCGGTGCTGCTCATCACCGCTCGGGATGCGATCGAAGATCGCGTGTTCGGCCTCGACTCCGGAGCCGACGATTATCTGACCAAGCCGTTCGCCTTCGCCGAGTTCAGTGCACGCATCCGCGCACTGGTCCGACGGGACGCCTCTACTCCCAAGCCGGTGCTGCGGCTCGGCACCCTCTCCCTCGATACTGCCGCAGTACGGGCCACCGTCATCGATCGGCCGCTCCCACTCAGTACGAAGGAGTTCTCGCTGCTTCGCTACCTCGTGTCACGGGCCGGCGATACCGTCTCCCGCGCCGATATCCTGCAGGAAGTCTGGGGCACGACTCGGCACATCGACCCGACGATCGTTGACCAGTACGTGCGTTATCTGCGGCGCAAACTCGACCCGGTGCACGCCGGCATCACGATCGTCACCGTGCGCGGTTCGGGATACACGCTCGTTGCGGACGGAAACTGACTGTGCTGCAGCGCCTCACTATCCGTGCCCGTATCACCCTGGGAAGTGTGTTGGTCGCGGCCGTGATCTTCGCGGTCGCCCTCACAGCCGCCCACGCCCAGGTCGTCTCGATCCTCTCCGCGTCGGATGCTGCGCTCGCTCGTTCCGACCTCGATTCCTATGCGGTCGAGGTTGTGGCGAACCCCGCGGGACTCGTCGATGATTCGGGCAAGGGCCTGCTGGTGTTCGTACGCGACCCGAATGGCGCGGTGAAGCTCGACACGCTACCTCACGACATCCATCGGCTCGTCGAACACCGCGCGGGTCGGAATGAGACAGTCAACTCCGGAGAACACGGAACGTCGTTCGTCGTAGTCGGCAGGATCATTGACACGAGCACCGGAAAATGGTCACTCTGGGCCGCGCGCAGCACCGCGGCGAGCCTGCTGGCGATGCGAAGCCTCGACAGTGCGTTCGTCATCGGTGGGATTGTGTTGCTCGTCGCGTTCGGATTCGCCTCTTGGTTGCTGGCCTCTGCGGCGCTGCGTCCCGTGCGGCGTATGAGGCAGAAGGCGGAGTCCCTCGGAATGACCTCGGTCTCGGAGCTTCCGGTCGGGCGGGCGAAGGACGAACTCTCCGAACTCGCCATCACGCTCAACGCGTTTCTCGGCCGGGTACGGGCCTCTAACGCCCGAGAGAAGCAGGTGGTGTCGGATGCCGCGCATGAGCTACGTACCCCGCTTTCGGCACTCAAGACCCAACTGGAGCTCGCCCACGACGACTTCGACGATGCACCCGCCCTCGCCGCGCAGGTCGTCGCAGCTGAGTCCTCGGTTGCCCGGCTCTCGTCACTCGCCAACAACCTCCTCGAACTGTCTCGTCTCGATGCACATCCCACGCCAGCCCGGCTGAGTTCCACCGACGAGCTGATCTCCGAGCTCATGGGCAGCATCGACCGGGCACGCCTGATCGGGCTCTCGAATGGAGCAGAGGTCGGTTTCACCGTCTCCCCGAGTTCTCCCTCCTCGGGTGTCGATACCACCGCGCGTTTTGCGATCAGCGCGGAAAGCTTTGCCCGGCTCGTCGATAACCTTCTCGCAAACAGTCTCGCCGCGATACCCGAGGGTGGATCGGTGGATGCCGACCTCGCAGAGGAGCCCGAGGCACTCGTGCTGCAAATCGTCGACACCGGCCCAGGCATGCCCGATGACTTCCTCCCCCACGCTTTCGACAGGTTCTCCCGACCGGATGACTCCCGCACCTCGCGTACCGGCGGAAGCGGCCTCGGCCTGGCACTCGTGCACGCCATCGTCACGGCCGCACACGGCACGGTGATGCTCCAGAACACAGGCTCCGGGCTGGCTGTGACGGTATCGGTCCCCAAGATGTGAGAACTCACGCGTGAGGCATGTCCCGTTCACGGCAGGCGCATAGCAAACCGCCAGAGGCTGTAGTCATGACCGCCAACACCACGTCCCGACCACCGGCGGTTCCGGGGCGGTCGCGTGTCGCTGCGCCTGACCGGCGCAAGCAATATCGCCGTCGGGCGCGCATCGCCGACCTCCTGGTCACTTCACTGTGGTGTTCCGGTGCGGCTGCCGCTGCTCTCTTCCTCGCCACCGGCGGGGCCGCTAAATTCGGTACCCTTGCCAGCGCCCTCACCAGTCTCGGAATAGTCGCCGGTCTTATCGGCACGGACTTTATCCTCGTGATGATCGTGCTCGCCGCCCGCATCCCGTTGATTGATCGCACGATCGGTCATGACCGGGCGATCGCGGTTCACCGCTCACTCGGCAAGCCAGCCCTGTATCTCCTGCTCGCCCACGGCGCGCTCCTCCTCCTCGGCTACGGGATGAGCTCCGGCATCAACCCGATCGCCGAGATCGGTTCCCTGCTCGCCATCCCCGACATGCCCCTCGCATTTGTCGGCCTCGGCCTCCTCGTCGTCGTCGTCATCACCTCCCTGATCGCGGTGCGCAAGAAGTTCAGCTACGAGGGATGGCATCTCGTGCACCTGCTGAGCTATCTGGCCGTACTCGTGGCCGTGCCGCACCAGTTGAGTGTCGGCGGCATCCTCTCTGCCGGCAGCGTCGAGCGGGTCTATTGGATCGCGCTCTACGTGCTCGCTTTCGGGTCCATCGCGACCTACCGCTTCGCCGAGCCGGTGGTCTCCACCATCCGTCACCGTATGCGGGTCGAGAGGGTTGAGAGGGTCGCACCGGGGGTCGTGTCGATCCATTTCTCCGGACGCAACCTGCGCTCACTCGAATCCGCCGGCGGCCAATTCTTCGTCTGGCGCTTCTGGACCGGTCGCACCTGGTGGCATTCGCACCCGATCTCCCTGTCCTCTGTGCCGACAGCGGAGGCCGCTCGAATCACCGTGCGCGACCTTGGCACCGGAAGCAGCGCGATCAGCTCGGTGCGACCGGGAACCCGCGTGTCCTTCGAGGGCCCCTACGGCATGTTCACGGATGCCGGACGCACCGCACCGAAGCTCGCCATCGTGGTTGCCGGCATCGGCATCACGCCCGTGCGGGCGTTTCTCGAAGACTCGAGAGTACGTCCCGGTGAGACCACGATCCTGCTCCGCGCTTCCACCACCGACGAAACCTACCTCTGGAACGAGATCTCCGATCTTGCCCACAAGAAGGGAGCCCGCCTCTACACGATGGTGGGCAAGCGATCCCGTACCGGACCGGGGTGGATGCCCCAAGCCGACGCCGCTCGCGGTGTCACCCTGAAAAGTATCTTTCCCGACCTGACGAACTCCGACCTCTACATCTGCGGCCCGACCGCCTGGCTCGACCTCGTCGAGCATGACGCGCGGCATGCAGGAATCCCCGAGCATCAGCTCCACACAGAAAGGTTCGACTGGTGAGAACACGCGCTACTCTCAGCGGCATCTTCGCCTCCGTCGCCATCCTCGTCGTCGGCTGGCAGGCTGGCTCTGCTGCCATCAGCTCCGCACATTCGTCGCCGGCCTCCCCCGCTGGCACAGGCACCAGCACTAGCACCGGTACCAATACTGGGGCCGGCACCGGTACTGCCTCCGGCGCTACCGCTTCGGCGGCGCCGATACCGGCCACCCCGACTCCGGCCACCCCGACGACGACCACGGCCAATGGCAGTTTCACCGGATCGAGTGTCGATACTCAATTCGGTAGTGTGCAGGTTCAAGTGGTGGTGACGAACGGCAAAATCACTGATGTGAAGGCCCTCCACCTGACCGACGACGGTGGTCGTTCGGTACAGATCAGCAACTATTCGGCGCCGATTCTTCGGTCGGAAGTGATCAAGTCACAGTCCGCCAGGGTCTCGACGGTCGGGGGGGCCACCTACACGAGCGATGCCTACCTCTCTTCGGTGCAGGCGGCGCTCGACCAAGCCGGTATCTGATCCGGTGGTCCGCCATATCTTCGAGACGATGGGAACTGTCGTATCGCTCACCCTCGCGGGCGAGCCGAAAGCGCACGCGGCGGATGCTGTGGCAGCGGTCGCCCGTCGATTCAGTGATTTTGACGGTCGTTACAGCCTCTACCGGCCGGAGTCGGAACTCTCCCGCATCGCGCGGGGAGAACTCGCACTCACCGCCTCCAGCGACGGACTGAGATCCGTCTATGCTGCCGCCCTCCGCTGGCGGGACGACACCGGTGGAGCTTTCACCCCCCATCGTCCCGACGGTATCGTCGACTTGAATGGCACTGTCAAGGCTCTCGCAATGCAGGCCGCGGCAGACGAATTGCAAGCGGCTGGGTTCTCGAACTGGTGCCTGAACGTGGGCGGCGACGTGCTCTGTCTTGGCCACCAGTCGGACGGCACCGACTGGCGAGTAGGAGTGGTCGACCCGGCGGACCGTGCGTCTCTACTCTTCACCATCCCCGTGGACGGCACCCGCCACGCGGTCGCCACCTCTGGCAGCGCCGAACGGGGCGATCACATCTGGACGGTGACCGCGATCGACCGAACGTACGTGCAGGTCACCGTTGTCGCCGACGATATCGAGACTGCCGATGTACTCGCCACCGCGATCATCGCCGGAGGACCGACCACGCTGGAATCCCTCGTGGAGCGCTGGTCGATCGATGTTCTCACCGTGGAGCGCGACGGCTCACTGGCAGCGACCCCCGGCCTCAGCGCCGCGATCGGCCGGGCGTGACGGGCAGCGTCGCTCGCCCAGATTGTTCACAGTTTGTTTGGCTGGTTCATCGAGCAAAATCGACTATTGTGTCCGGTGCGCCTTGGGCGGCGCCGCTGGAGGTCATCGGGATGGCCTCCAGCACTCTCCTCCTCGCTTGCGGACCGCGAGAATCACCGCGGGTATGGTCAGCAAAGCTGATCATCTCCTTTGGTCGCCGAGACTGTCGAGCCGGACGTCCGGATGTGCCGAACGCGAGCCCAGACGGATCGCGGGGATCCGCCCCAATGGCGGGTGCGACACATCCATGAACGAGTGGTGCGAAAGACAGATGGAGATACCTCAAAGTACAAGCCGTTAAGAGTATGAAACAATAATGTTCCACGACAGGCAGGAACGGGATTGTCACCGTGATCACAACGGCGAACTCCCTGCCGCAGACGAAAAGGCTGGCATGTACAAGAAATTCGGCGCGGCACACACCCTCGATGGACTTTCCGCCGCCGCCCTGGTATTTCTGCGGGCGCTCGACAGCAATCGCCACCGGATCGCCCGCGAGGCTGGAGTCACGGCAAGTGAGTTGCGCGCTCTCTCCCGTGTCGCCGAGGCGGGAAGCATAACCCCGAAAGAGTTGGCGGGGTCGATGGAGATGACAACAGGTGCCGTGACCGCGATCTCCACCCGACTTGTCGAGTCGAACCTGATGCGTCGGGTGGATCATCCCAACGACCGGCGGAGTCTTTTCCTCGAGCTCACGCCCGCAGGCGACGAGATCATGAACCAGATCTTCAGTCAATTCGACGAATCGCTCGCGGCCGTGACGCGAGGAATGCGGGACGAGGACCTGCGGGCATGCTCGGCACTGTTGCTCTCGGTTGCCGAGGAACTCGTCCCGGCCGATACCGCGACCTCCTGAGGCATCCCATCCGCTCGTGCACAACCGGATGTCGACAGGTCTTTAGTCCCGGTATGGCGAATCGTTCATTGGCATTCTGAGAAAACACGCCCACCGAATGTGCGGTGTCTGTTCCGGGAGGGTGGCCTACGAATTGTCCGAAAAAGTCGTCCTGGTCATCGATGGCGGGTTGGCTGGTGATAGAGCCCTCGAGTGGACTCTCGCCCGCGCCGCCCACATCGAGTTGGACGTGCGGTTGACCGCGATCGATGATTCGGGGTCACTTCATTCGCAGCCCGAGAAGCGGCTGCGGACCGTCAGGGCTCTCAGCCGGGCTGCGGCCCAGTTTGCACAGTCATCTTCCCAATCGAAAGTGGAGATAGTGCTGCTGCGGGGTGGGGCGGTCGATCAGCTCGCTCGGGAATCCGAACGGGCCGACATCGTCGTGCTCGGATCAGCCAGCGTCAGCGCACTCAGAGGAATATTCAACGCGTCCATTCCGCTGGGTTTCGCTCCTCGATCCTCGTGTCCCGTGGTGATCGTGCCGACGGATTGGGTGGCCTCGTCGGGGCCGGTTGTGGTGGGCATCGACGAGCCGACGTCTCTCACCGCCCACGAGTTCGCGGCGCGGGAAGCAGAACGCCTTGATCGGGAGCTCGTTCTCGTGCGGGCCTGGGAATTGCCGCCGATGGTGACCACCGAAGTTCTTGGAGCCGGATCTGTCGAGGAGACGATCCGCGACGCCAATGCCGAACTGCTCGCGACGGCCGCGTTCGAGATCGAGCGGCGACACGGCTCTCTCGCTATGAAAGAGAAGCTCAGTTTCACGACACCGTCTCGTGCGCTTGCGGCCGGTGGCGAAGGTACGCAACTGGTGGTGATCGGCACTCACCACCGGCGGACGTTGGCAGAGTGGATGCTCGGCTCGGTCGGTCACGACCTGCTGATGCACCTGTCGTGCCCGGTGGCCATAGTGCCGCCAGTTGTGTCGCCAACCGATCCCATCGGTGCTCGACGCCGCGGATGACTCTCGCCTCTACCGCTTACGAAAGGTCATCATGGACACCCTCTTCGCCGTTCTGCACGTCGTCACTGCCGTCTTCATCGTCGGACCGATGGCAATTCTGCCTATGACGGCCATGCGTGCCGCCCGCGCTGGCGACGGCGCTCAGGTGATGTCTTTGGCGCGGGCGACATCGACCTTCTCCCTGCTCTCGCTCATCGTCTTCGTACTCGGCTTCGCTGTACTCGGTATGAGCGATCCGAAGGATCACTTTTCGTTCGCGTCGGCCTGGATCATTTGGTCGATCATCCTGTACGTCGTCGCGTTGGCGGTGAACATCTTTGTGACGGTACCGGCGATGAAAAGAGTGGCAGGCAGCGTTCCGGAGTCGACGGAGGCCGCACCACTCGCGGGATACAGGGCGATCGCGGGAGGATCGGGCCTTGCCTCGCTGCTGCTCGTAGCCGTCGTAGTGCTGATGGTATGGAAGCCCTAGAGTTCCGCTCGTCGCTGGCGATCCCGATAACGTTCGTGCGGCGGTCAGGCGGCGCGGAGGCCTCGGCGGAGGATATTGCGCACCGCGGAGCGCCACGTGGCGAAGCGCTCAATCTGGTCTCCGTCCTCATCGATGATCGCAAAATCACCGTCGTGGGCGACGAACTCGCCGACAAGCGAGCCGGTGGATTCCAAAAGACTCCAGCCCGAGTCTTCCTTGGCAACTATTTGATGGCGTAGGTTGCCACTCCAGAAATGCACCGGCGACTCACCGGCCGCGGGTAGCGCGGCGATCTCGCTCAGTTGGGCCTGGTGGGAATACTGCATTGAAGCGCCTCCGCTGGTGCACGAACAGGTGCGCACGATCCATGCGCTAAACCCAAGCCAACAGCCTGCGGGACCGATCGTCAAAGGGCTTGCGCACGGCGACGGAACATGCTTACCCCGGTATGGCTGGATCGAAGCTACTGCGCGGTCACACCGTGGTGACGGACTGCGCGAGATACGAAGCGTCGACCATGATCGGCATGTGGTCGGATGCCCCGCGACCCAGTGTCTCGACACTGTCAATACCGAGGCCCACGGATGTCGCGAAGTCGAAGTGTCCTCGAAAGAACTTGTACCGCGTGTAGGTGCGACGGTCACTCAGGGACAGGTCATAGCCCGATTCGTTGACTTTCTGGGTGAGGTTCGTGTGAAAGAGCGGGTAGTTATAGTCGCCGACCATGAGCGTCGGCAGGCCGTGTCCGAGTGTGAGGAGCAGCTTATGCGCCGCGCGGATCTGCTCCCGGCGCAGCGAGTTTCGTGCAGTGAGGGGCGCAGCATGGAACGACGCGACGACGAGCTCACGGTCGGTCTCGTGGTCGACGAGACGGGTGCCGATGAGCCGCTCGTGGGCGGGCTTCAGTACTCTGTCATGCAGGGACTTCTTGAGGGCGAATGCCTGGGTTTCGCGGGCAGTGAAGCGATCCACCCGGTAGTAAACGGCCAGCCCGAGACGATTGCGCTTGGTGGAGTCGGCGAGGCGGAGGTGTCCGACATCGGCGGGCAGGTCGGTCGTGTCACATTCCTGGAGACAGAGCACATCCGGGTTGAACTTCTGCGCAAGCTCGCTGAGTTCGCCGCTCGCATGGTTTTTACGCAGGTTGTAGCTGATGACTCTGATCACTGAGATGCCGCTCGACTCGCCCACGGGCTCTCCGATCGGAGGCCACCGCAAAAGCCTAGGGGGCGCGCGCCGTGTCGGTGACCCGCAACGCCTGTGAGATTTCTGGATCGCCCCTCCGGTTCCCCGAGCGGATCGGAAATGGGGGGTAGCAATCAAGGAGGGGGTGCCTATCGTTGACTAATCGGTCGTGTCGATGCGGTCGATGAAGAAGGAGTGCCCATGAATGCCCAACCGAGTGGGCAATCGACAGCCGACACCATCGACGGCGACGGTGAGCTGCCGGGTGATACGGACCTCGTGGCCCGAGGCGGTAATAGCGTAACTGCTGAACCGGCGATCCCGGCGATTCCGGAATCACCTCAGAACGAATCGACAACAATGGAGGAAAAATGACTGAAAACCTCGACACGACAGACACTGGCGACGCCGGTGATGGAGTGGGTGGTACGGGCGAACCGGACGGTAAATATACCGATGAAGAGTTTGCCGACGGCTCGCACACTTCCCAGCGCGCACCCGTTTCCGGGGAGGAGGGCGAATATACCGATGAAGAGTTTGCCGACGGCACCCACACTTCCCCGCGCGCGACGGTCCCTGACAAGGAGGGTAAGTTCACCGACGAAGAGTTTGCCGACGGCACCCATACTTCTGAGCGTGCAGTAGGCCACGCACCGGAGGGCGAGTACACCGATTCCGAGCTCGCTGAGACAGAGAAGGACCGCACGGAACCGCACGACTGACTCGAACGCCCAGTCAGGGACGAGGGTGCGGCGCAACCGTATCCACCAGCGTGATGAACGCACTCAGCTGTGCGAGAGAATCGACGCTGGTGGGTAGGGCCTCCGTTATTTCTGGCGAATAAACCAGCCAGGCCGCCCACTGCGCCCGAGAAATCGCTACATTCAGGCGGTTGGCGAGAAGAAGGAACTCGAGGCCGCGTGGCACATCGGCCGCGGAGGAGGCTGCGAGCGAGACGATCGACACGGCCGCCTCCCTGCCCTGGAACTTATCGACCGTGCCCACCGGCACGGTGTGAAAACCTGCCGCGTCGAGCACCTCGCGCAAGAGCTGTACCTGGGCGTTATAGGGTGCCACGACGATCACATTTTCCGGCGCGAGCGGGGCCGTGGTGCCGGCAGAGGTCCAGGCGCGCCCGACCACGTCCCGCACGATCGCGAGTACGACATCGGCTTCCTCTGGCGAAGAGGTGGAATTATCGCTTGCCACAACCGGCACGGGATGAAGGCCGGGGACGACGCCCGCGAGCACGCGATCCGAGGGTATCGAATGAAGACGTCCCTCATAGGAGAGCTGCGACACCGGGGCACAGAGCGACGGATGCAGGCGGTGACTCACGTCGAGGAAGAACCCAAACGCGGGTGGGAGCACATCATGCCCCGCGCTGAGCCATCCGAGGGCCGAGACATCCACCGGCTCCGGATGTGCGCCCTGACTCACCTGCGGAAGCTGTTGCGGGTCGCCGAGCAGCAGCAGCCGGGACGCGGACACCGAGGCCGCAATCGTGGCCGCGAGCGAGTACTGCCCGGCTTCATCAATCACTAACAGGTCGAGTGTTTCGCGGGGAATACGTGTCGCATTACTGAACAGCCACGCGGTTCCGCCCACCACGAATCCGGGGCGGTTGGTGAACTCTCCGAGAGTCGTATCGGTGAGCTTGGTCCAGGTTGTGTTCTCGGATTCAGCGCCTATTCGCGGTTTCTTACCCACGAGAGTCGCGTCCAGCCCGGCCTCCACCACCGCGGAGAGCATATTTTCCACAGTGGCGTGGGACTGTGCGACCACTCCGACCCGCCAACCGTGGTGGTGAACGAGATCGGCGATCACGCGCGCGCCATTCCAGGTCTTGCCGGTGCCGGGCGGCCCCTGAACCGCTAGGTAGGAATGATCGAGGGCGAGCAGGGCGTCACGCATCCGCTCTGCAATCGTGCGGTCGGAACCGCTGTGGTCGATGAGTATTCCTTCCGGCAGTCCCCTCGGTGGCAACCGACGGAGGATGTCGAGGGCCGCGTTCGGCATCAACCGAGGCAGGGCATCGAGCAGCGCGCGACCCCACTCGGAAATCGCGGACACCTGGGTGCCCGGATTCGGGGGCGAGATCGGCATCAGCGCGAGCGGCAGCTCGTCATAGGCCGGTGCTCCGGACCGGAGACGTTCGGTGAGCAGCAGCGATCCGTCTTCCTCCGCGACGACGCTGGTGCGGCAATGCGTGACTCGGGCGCCGGGATCCCGACCGGTGGCGATCGGTGGGAACGGCGGGTCGTAGACCACCCAGGGCGAATTCGATCCCCCGAACGAGCTCCCGGGTGCGGCAGTGCCGGTGAGTCTCAATTCGCGGGACTGGGTGCGCGCTCGCCCCGTGATACCCCAGCGGCGCACAACCTCGGCTGACTCGATCACGAACACGTCGCGCGTGTCGGCCCAGTCCTCGAGTGGTGCGACGAGCCGGGCGAAGTGATCCCACCAGAAGCTCTTCCCCTCGCGCCGGTGATAGTCGATGGCCGCAGAGGCGAGAGCGAGGGCTGACTGGTCGGCGGTGCGCTCCCCCACCGGGAATCCCTCGACGATAGCGGCAAGCGCCAGGTAGACCGGGTCCGGCGCTGGCAGGGGCACGTCGAGTAGCTGCTCGTCCCCGGACGCGGGCGTTATCCCATTCTCGGCGGCGCGCACGAGCAGCCAGTCGCGCAGAGCGAGAGTGGAGATGCAGTCGTACTCGTTGTAGGAGGCGATCTCCGCGAGGACACGAGCTGAGCCATCCGCATCGCCTGAGTCGAGGAGCTCGCGGGACCGCACATATTCGGAGATCGAGTCCGCCGCGGTCGCCAATCCAGAACGGGCGCGGTCGCCCATGTACAGCGGTTCGAGCTTCTTCAGGGAGTAGCTGCGGCTGCCCACCCTCAGCGACTGCGTGACGATCGGGTAGAGATCCACAAGTAGACCGTTGCGCAGCAGATCATCGACGGCGTCTTCGCCCACTCCGTGCCGAGCGGCGATACTGAGCAGGTGGGTGCGTTCGTACGAGGCATAGTGGTAAACGTGCATCGACGGATGCTTCCGCCGGCGTTCGGACACATAATTCAGGAAGTCCGTCAGCGCCAGCTTCTCCCCTGCGAGATCGTGCGCCCAGATGGCACGGAATGTCTCGTCGGGTTCCACGAGTCCGAACAGGTAGTCGAGCCCCCATTGGGTACCCTCCTGATGGAGGGGATCTCCCTCGAAGTCGAAGAAGATGTCACCCTCGTCGGCAAGCGGGATGGCCGCGAGAGCGGCCGGTGAGACGACCCGCCAGGCTAGCCCTGGAGTGAGCTGCACTGCTGCCTGTTGCCGTAGGCCGGTGAGTATCGCGTCGGACAGGCCGGCAACGGGCGATGTCGAGGCCGCCAACTGTTCGATGGTGGTGATTCCGGCCCCGAGCAGTCGCAGGCGTTGGGATCCGCGCAGCCCTGAGACGAGCAGCAGGTCGCGGTGGAGCTGAACCTGCTCGTCGCAGACCTCGCAGCGCCCGCAGGTTGAATAACGGGAATCTCTCCACGGCGTGGGGGCGGAATCGGCGACCCGTCCGTCGACCAGCGACTCGAGCCGGGCGCGGCGTCGACGATAGACCGGCAGAATATCGACCAGCCGATGTTGGCTGATGCTGTCGTCGCCGAGCACGAGCGAGACGGTCTCTCCGGTCGGGATGCCGAGTCGACGCAGCTGTTCGGCGTAGGCCGCGAGTTGGAGAAGGGCGGTGATCTTCGCGTGGCGAGCGAGCTTGGTGTCGTAGACCTCGTAACGGCCCTCGTCATTTCGCACGATGAAGTCTGCGTACCCGAGGAATCTCCCGTCGAAGAAGGCCGCTTGGAATACTGCCGGTGCGCCACTCTCGAATGCGGCGGTGGTGAGCGCGACCACCTGGGACGGGTCGTTCGGCCGTTCCGGTCGCGGGATCTCCGCCACGTCAAGCCTTGACCTGAGCTGCGCGAGAAAGCGTTGCTCGTGTTGGTCACCGAGTCGGGCGGTTCGTTCCAGCATCCCGTCGGTCGTGGCGGGCGGCGGATCGATGCGGCCGAGACGCGCGTCCAGCCTGCGCATCGTCGCCCACTCGCATTCGGCTGCCGCGGTGAGGTCGGATGCCGAGTAGACCACGCTGTCGTCGGCAAGAAGAAACATGCGGCATCCTCGCGGTCGGGGTAGGTCAAGTGTCTGAGGTCCAGTATGAGCGGCTCTCACGACAGTAGCGCCCGTCCGATGGCGATTTCCGTCTCGAGAAACCAGGGTCGGCGGGGTTCTCGATCCGTCGCGTGCCGAGAACGAAACCCCCGCTGCACGCTCACGGTACCCTGCCGAACCCCGCGTACTGGGGTACAGCGGAGCCTAGATCGTGCAGTATCTCCACTTGTAAAATTGATGTGTGCCCAGTCCGGGCGGTTTTACCCCGGAGAATTATCGTGTCGTTCACTCTGCAATCGGATACCGAGGGGCAAACCGCGCTGCCGTCGCGAAGAAGTGCTCTTCGCGAAGAGTCGGCGCTGGCCGCAGATTTTACGCGAGTCACCGATCCCACCGCCGAGCCGGTGGCCGCCGTCATAGCAGCGGGCTGGTATGCCGATCCGATGGGAAGCGAACAGGCGCGCTGGTGGGATGGATCCGCGTGGACCGCCGAATTGAGCACGGAAGCGCGGGCAGAATCCGGTGCAGTGGCCGGACTTGCAGCGCTCGCCGCATGTACTGATGCCGCCGCGCCGCTGAGTCGCCGACAGTTGCGCGAACGCATCGGTCCATTGACTTCTGCATCCATTCTGATCGACGCCCCGGCACCGACATCACCCGAGCCCACTCCGGTCGAGTCGGGTGCCCGCTCGCCCTTCGAGGCGCTGTTCGAGTCATCGCTGGCAGAGCGGGCGTCCGCCGAGTCGCCAGTCGTCAGTGCAGCTCCGTTTTTCGACCCGACCGCGCTTCACGGCCCAGTAGTCACTCGCCCGTGGATCGGTGCCTCCGCGCCACTCGTTCCCGCGGCATCCGCTCCCATGCCCGTTGCGGTGCAGCAGGCTCCGACGGGCCCTCCTCCCGCGTTCGTCGCACCGCCTCTCCCCGACTTCGCTCCACCCCGATTCACTGGCGGTGCCCTCGGCTTCTCCCTGCCTCCGGATCCCTTCGCCGCATCGTCCAGTGCCATAGAGAGACCGACACCCTTCGTCGCCCTTGCCCCGGTCGCAATGGTCACCCCACGGATGCCTGCCATTTCGGCGGGATCAACGACCACGGTCGTCTGGCTCTTCGCGCTGCTCCCGGTCGTTCACGCGGCTGCTCTCTGGCTGGCACTGGGGCTGCTCGACCTCGGGGGAAACCCCGTGATCCGCTACTCGGTGGTCGGTGCGCCCCTGTTTCTCTCCCTGCTGCTCGCCTTCATCGACGGCCGAGTGCTGCGCGATCGTGGCTTCTTGCGCACCGCCTCCGCAGTATTCGCACTGGTTCCACCGGTCTACCTCCTGGTGCGCGCCGTCCGCGTCGGCGCGGCGGGAGTGGTACCCCTGCTCATCTGGCTGCTGCTCCAAATTGCCGCTTTTTCTTTTATAGTGCTTCAGTTGCCGGCCGTCTTTACGTTTGTGCCCTTTCCGACGTCCGCCCCGGCTGCACCGGTGGTCGTCGCCAGCGGACCGATCACGAAATCGCAGCGGGCCATCCAGCTCACCCCCACCGGTATGGCAGCAGAGCTCACCCGCCAGGCACTTGCGAAAAAGCTCACGTTCTCCTCGATCAGTTGCCCCCCGATTCCTGCCACGACCGACGGCACCGCTGTCTCCTGCGTCGGCACGCTCGCCTCAGTGAGGATGACCCTCAACGTCGTGATCGACTCGACGCTGCCGAACTCCGCCTTTGCATTGATGAGCGAAGCGCCGGCGGGCTGAGGATGCTTCCTTTCGGTGCGAGACAGTGAGCCACGGTGGGTGACGGCCGCCTCATCATCGCTCCGCCCGGATGGTTCGCCGATCCGATCGGTCACAGCGGCTTGCGCTGGTGGACCGGCGCCGAGTGGACGGAATACGTCGCGGTTAGTCCCGAGATATCGCCGCCGAATGCACCTCCCTCGGGAAGCGACCCGCGGAGCGCCTCACCTTCGGTGCCCCTACCCGGTACCTTCGTAGCTCCTCAGCCGGAGACGGCGGTCTATTTACCCTTCGGTGGTGACCGGGAAAGGTCGAACACTGATGGTGAGAGATACCGGCTTCGGGGGCCGATCACGCCGACCCGATGGAACACCGGAGGTGCCTGGGCGCTCAGTGCGACCCCTCTCATCGGTGTGGTCGCCGGGATCGGCATTGCGTTTGCAGTCGTCGTCTCGGTCTGGTTGGCGCTTGTCATCGCGCTGCTACCCCTGTTGTGGATGATTGCGGCCGCAACTCGGGATCGCTCCACGCTCGACGGACTCGGCTATGAGCGGGTACCGGGTCTCTGGTGGATCCTCCTCGGTCCGCTTGGCTATCTCATCGCGCGAACGGTTCAGGTCCGGCGGCAGTCCGGCCATGGATCTGCTCCGCTGTGGTGGTGCGTCGGTCTACTGATTGTTCCGAGCGTGCTCTCGGTCTCGGCCCGCGTACTGATCGCCGGCTTACTTCACACCGCCTGAGAAACGCTTCACAATTATCATCGTGATTCACTCCGTGATCAGACGAAGCGGATGCTGGCCAGGAGTCGCGTGCGAACATCGAAAAGCTCGTTGCCTCCGATCAGCCGTGCACCGGGGACGCCGTCGCGCAGCAGTACCGGAAGCATCGACTGCCGGGCGAGCACTGTGGATGCACCACGGATGGTTCCCAATACGGTGATCGGGTCCTCGAGTTCATCGTCGGGAAGCACGATCAGCAGCGCCGTGAATTTCACCCCGGCGCCACGGGCCACGATCTTCGCACGCACCCCCAGATCGTGCATCGGGCGAGCCTCACCGAGGGGCTTGCCCAGTAACTCACCGCGCTTGCTCCGCACCATCTCGCCGTAGTCCTCTGACAGGATCGCAAAGAGTCCGGTTGGTCCGAGCACCACATGGTCGAGCTTCTCCTCGGGAGCTCCTGTGCTCACGTCGTGCCAGACAGTGAACCCGATGCCGAGGTCTGCAAGCGTGCGTGCCGTCGCTTCTTCGGCGAGGGCATCGGCGAGCAGATGCCTCAGTTCCATCGGCGCTGATCGCACCAGGGCAGGATCGTAGGGGTCTTCGACCGACTCTCCCCGTCCGACCCACTCCCTTATCAGTACCAGGTACCGCTCTCGCCTCCAGCCTCCCGGATGCCCGTGGGATCGCGCGCGCGGGCGGGTATCCGCTGGTTTCGACCGGGACTGCGGCGCCCAGGTGAACGGAGTGTCATCGCCGGTCGATGACGGACGACCGCGGTCGTAGGCCGCGCGGTCGTCGGGGTCGCCGACCCGCTCCCATGCCACCTGTACTGCAGTGAACAGTGCCGCGTCTCCCCCGGTGTCCGGATGCGTTTCTCGCATCAGGCGCCGGTAGGCGCGACGCAGATCTTCTTGGCTCGCCGTCGAGGTCACACCCAGCACCTCGTAGGGTGAGGAAGAGATCGGACTATCGGGCATGGAGGTCTTTCGGCTGGGTGGGGACGCGCCCCGGGAATGGTCGGCACGCACACCACCTCACGACGATAGCGAAAGCTTGCTGGGACCGACGTGAGGACTCTCCGGAAACCCGATCGAGACTGGCCCCACGCCCGCTCCCCGGCTGCCTCTCGACTTCTTCACAGGTTACAACGATCCGGGCACCCCGCTTCGGAGGATAGGTTTCACGATATGAACTTCAGCGACAGCCCTCTCGGCGACATTCCTCTCACGACGATCGACGGAACATCGACCACCCTCTCTGATCTCGGAGACAAGGTCTACCTCGTCGTCAATGTCGCCTCCCGGTGTGGACTCGCCCCCCAATACGCGAAGCTTGAAGAATTGCAAAAGACTTACGCGGATCGTGGTTTCAGCGTGCTTGGCTTTCCGAGCAATCAGTTCCTCCAAGAACTCAGCACCGAAGATGCCATCAAGGAATACTGCTCGACCACCTGGGGAGTTACCTTCCCGATGTTTGAGAAGACGAAGGTGAACGGAAAGAATGCGCACCCGCTATACACCGAGCTCACCAAGTCTTCGGATTCCTCGGGCAAGGCGGGCAAAATCAAATGGAACTTCGAGAAATTCGTCATCACCCGTAATGGCGAGGTTCATCGTTTCCGTCCGACCACCGCGCCGGATGCCCCAGAGATCGTGTCGCTCATCGAAACATCCCTGTCCGACCGCTGACCTCCGAGTGCTGGCGGACTCGGCGAGCATGCTTCACACGAACGCGATTAAGGCGTCAGATTCCCGCTTCGCTCAGGCAGAGTAAAAGGACCGGGATGTGCTACGAATCTCCGTCAGCAACTGGTCGACGGATGCCGCCGACGTGACCGCATCCGTCGCAGCGGTCAGCCGCGCGATGAAGATGATCTCCGCGACCAGCGACTGAAGGATTTGCTACTGGACTTTCTCCCATGGTTGCTCACATGTTTTCTCACACGGGTGGTGGTCACTCTGATGGTGTCCAGTTATATTCGCTGTTGTGTGAGGAGAAAATA
>JBKJLH010000121.1:0-12231 GCA_046597035.1 Lacisediminihabitans sp. | reverse complement strand
GTGGCACACCGCCGCGATCGGCACACTGATGGTCATCACCTCCATCCGTCGGCGCAATACCTTCGCGTGGATCGGCACGGCGGCCCTCGTGGTGCAGACGGTGGCCTGGGCTGGCCCGGGTGGGCTGGTCGCCTTCGGAGTGGTCGGCAGCGTCGGGTGGGTCGCCGTGTCGCACGCCCTGTCGCTCTCCCTTGCGAAGGCGGGCCGGGATACCCGCCAGTACGCTCTCGCTGAGCGCGAGGCGGTGGAGTGGCGGGCCGCCCAGGAGGCCCATGTTTCGGAGCGGCAGTTCCGGCTCGGACAGACGAGTCGCATGTCGTTGCCGATGCTGCGGCGGATCGTGGCGGTCGCGGGGGACCTCACCGACGCCCAGCGGCTGGAGTGCCTCTACCTCGAAGGCGCCATTCGAGACGAGATCCGCGGGCGAAAGCTTCTGAACGACCGCGTGCGTGAGCAAATCATGATCGCGCGTCGCAAGGGTACGGTGGTCACCCTGCTCGATGAGGGCGGCATCGACGATCTTGCCGAAGACGATCTCGACCGTGTTCTTGGCCGCCTCGCCGACGCGATCCGTGACACCCAGACGGGCAAGCTCATCGCTCGCACCGTACCGGGGGGCTCGGACATCGCGGTGACCGTTGTCGGGTTGTCCTCGCTCGACGACGGTCATTCCAGCGCGCTCGGCAGCCAGGGCATCGATGACGAAGAGGACCGGGTCGACCTCTGGCTCGAGATCCCCCGTATCGAAGGCGCCTTAACCTCCTGAGCCGACTCGCCTGCTGACCGGGACGGATCGATGCAGGTGCCCGCCCCACGAATGGAAAACGGGACCGGCCCCCGAAGGCCGATCCCGTTTCAAGCTCCGGGTCAGGGCAATAACCCGAATACTGCCCTGACCCGCCCCCAAGCCATGAACCCGCTTACCCTAGTCGGTCCATGGTTGGCGGTGTTACTCGTAGAGGAACACCTAGCAAGAACAATCATGCGTGCACGGCGCCCGTTCGAAAAGTCGACACTTCGGGGGACATTCGGGGGACAGTTTTGTACCCCCGAATGGAAAATGTCCTCGTCAGAAGCAATATATCAATGGAGGACACTGCCGATCTCGGGGTACATTTCGTGACGGGACGATGGATTGCGTCGTCTCGATGGTGTGGCGGCGCTGATTCCGAAGCATTCGCCGCGGATTTCGCAGCCTTTCTACCCGGATTAGCACGATACCGAAGATTCACACCCAAATGGGGGCCAATTTCGTCAGATCGGCTAGCCGGAGAACGAACGCCAAGCGCCGGCACCCGGGCTGAGGGCTCTGCGGATGCTGCGCTGGCTGCGCTGCCATGCGCTCACCGTGGGTACCTCGGCGCGCTGCCCATCCTCGAGTTCTTCGATCATCGAGGTGATCACGGCAGTCACCGCCGCGAGCTCTGCCGGGGTCGGCGCCCCGGCGATGACCTCGAACTCCGGAGTCCCGCCGTCGCCCGCGTCGCCGCCCGAATCGTGCCTCGCAGTATCGCCGGCGGGCTGCAGGACAGTCACAGGGGGATGTTCCCGTGCTTCTTGGGCGGCAGGGTGGCCCGCTTCGTCCTGAGCGCTCTCAGCGCCTTGATCACCACGACCCGCGTGGCGGCGGGCTCGATCACGCCGTCGAGTTCACCACGTTCCGCCGCAAGGAACGGGGATGCCACGTTGTAGGTGTACTCATTGGCGAGCTTCGTACGCACCGCCGCGACATCCTCCCCCGCCGCTTCCGCCGCCTTGATCTCGTTGCGGTAAAGGATGTTCACGGCTCCCTGCCCGCCCATGACCGCGATCTCCGCTGTGGGCCAGGCGTAGTTGAGGTCGGCACCGAGCTGCTTGGAACCCATCACGATGTAGGCCCCGCCATATGCCTTCCGGGTGATCACGGTCACCAGCGGCACGGTCGCTTCGGCGTAGGCGTAGAGCAGCTTCGCGCCACGGCGGATGACCCCGGTCCATTCCTGGTCGGTGCCAGGCAGGTAACCGGGGACGTCCACCAGCGTCAGGATCGGAATCGAGAAGGCGTCGCAGAAGCGTACGAAGCGGCTGGCCTTCTCGCCCGCCTCGATGTTCAGGGTTCCGGCCATCGCATTCGGCTGGTTCGCCACGACGCCCACTGCACGCCCCTCGACACGACCGAAGCCCACCACGATGTTGGGCGCGAACAGCGGCTGGGTTTCGAGAAAGTCACCGTTGTCGACGATGTGCTCGATGATCGTCTTCATGTCGTATGGCTGGTTCGGGCTGTCCGGAATCAGGGTGTTCAACTTGCGATCGGCATCCGTCGTCTCGAGCTCGACGTGGCTCTCGTACACGGGGTGCTCGGCGAGATTGTTGTCGGGTAGAAAGCTCAAAAGGGTACGCGCATAGTCGAGCGCATCATCCTCGTCGGCGGCGAGCCAGTGCGCGACTCCCGAGATCTTGTTGTGAGTAAGAGCGCCACCGAGCTCCTCCATGCCCACGTCTTCGCCGGTGACGGTCTTGATCACGTCGGGGCCGGTAACGAACATCTGGCTGGTCTTGTCGACCATGATCACGAAGTCGGTGAGTGCGGGGGAGTAGACCGCGCCGCCGGCCGCCGGACCCATGATGATGGAGATCTGGGGGATCACTCCCGAGGCGGCGGTGTTGCGGCGAAAGATCTCGCCGTACTTGCCGAGCGCGACGACACCCTCCTGGATGCGGGCTCCGCCGGAGTCGAGCATTCCGATGATGGGAACGCCCGTCTTCAGGGCGAGGTCCATCACCTTGATGATCTTCTCGCCCGCGACCTCGCCAAGTGACCCACCGAAGATCGTGAAGTCCTGGCTGTAGACCGCGACCTGTCGACCGTGGATGGTGCCGGTTCCAGTCACGACGGCGTCACCGTAGGGCCGCTTCTTCTCCATTCCGAAGGCGTGGGTGCGGTGGCGCACGAACTCGTCGAGTTCGACGAAGGATCCGTGATCGAGCAACTGCTCGATACGCTCCCGTGCGGTTTTCTTACCCTTGGAGTGCTGTTTCTCGATGGCCGCCTCTCCGCTCGCGGTTACGGCTTCGTGATAGCGCACCTTCAGGTCGGCGAGCTTGCCCGCGGTCGTGTAGAGGTCATTCGTGGCGTTCGTCTCAGCAGTCACGCGTTCACTTTACCGTCGGCCTTCTTCCCGGCCTGGTGGTGGATACCTACAAAGCTCGCGCGCGGTGCCCGTACCCTTGGGGGATGCAGCTTCCCCTGAGCGCCGCAGTATCCGCCCGTCTCGAAATCCTCAACGAGTGCGGCTCGACCAATACCGAGCTGGTGGCCCGGGCATCGGGGGCGGATGCCGAGAGCTGGCCCGACTTCTCGGTGATCGTAACGGGCAGCCAGACGCATGGTCGGGGTCGCCTTGGTCGCGTCTGGGTGGCACCTGCCGGCCAGACACTCGCGATCTCGGTGCTGCTTCGCCCGCGCCTCCCCACAGGGCGTCCGCTCGAACTCGACCATTACGGCTGGTTGCCGCTCATTGCAGGAATCGCCATGACCACCGCGATCGCGCCGCTCGTGCCGACGCATTCGGTGCGACTCAAGTGGCCGAATGACGTGCAGATCGACGGGCTGAAGGCTTCCGGGCTACTCGCGGAGCTGCTTCCAGGAGCGCGCGCCGTAGTCATGGGCGCGGGGCTCAACCTCACGATTGCCCAGTCCGACCTGCCGACGCCGACCTCGACGTCCCTCGCGCTCAACGATCCGGTCGTCCCGGATACCGAGCTCGCCGACCGCGCGTTGGCCGGCTACCTCACCGAGTTGGGCCGTCTCTACGCCGAGTTCCTGCGGTTCGGTGCCGACCCGGAGTCGAGCGGAATCGGCGAGAAATTGCGCACTCTGTGCAGCACCCTCGGCAGCCAGGTGCGGGTGCTGCTTCCGGGCGGCGACGAACTCCTCGGCACCGCGACCGGCATTGATCGCAGCGGTCGGCTGTCGGTGAAGAAGTCGTCGGATGGCCGCATTGTGGCTGTCGCCGCCGGGGACGTGACCCATCTGCGGTATGAATAGGTGATGAGCGACACACAGGACAGCGAGCAGGTGGTGGCCCGCCTGAGGCCACACGGCCGGGTACTGTTCTGGCCGAGCGTTGTATTCATCGCGGTCGCCGGCGCAGCGGGCTACTTCCAGGGCAGTTTCTCCGAGGCGTGGCAGAACATCGCCCTGCTCGCGGGGGCCGCTCTCTTGGTCATGCTGCTCTGGCTGTTGCCCCTCGTGGCGTGGCTCGGCAAGCGCTATGTGATCACCACTCGTCGCATCATCCTGCGCACCGGTTTCTTCATTCGCATCCGTCAGGAACTCCTGCACAGCCGGGGGTACGACGTGACCGTGCGCCAGAACGGACTCCAGAGCCTGTTCCGCAGCGGCAACATCCTGATCAATACGGGTCTCGACCAGCCGGTCGTGATGCGGGATGTGCCGGGCGCCGATCTCGTGCAGGCGGCGCTGCACGACCTCATGGAGAAGAGTCTCAACCCGATCGCGGCGCGACGGCAGGCCGAGGCCTCGCGGACGGGGCGGGATGCGGCGCCGAGCGACGAGACGACGGTCTGGGGACAGCGCTAGCGTCACCTTCGCAGGTGTCTCCTTCCGACAAGTGTCACCTTCGAAGCCGATTTCTCCCGCCGAGTGTCACCTCCGCAGGTTCCGAGCGGTCGGGTCGATGTGAAGGTGGCACCCGAGCGGGCCTTTGGTCTGTCGAAAGACCCTCGCGTCAGTTCGCGGCCGCTTCGCTCGCGCTCTGCTCGTCTTCGAAGATCGCCAGACGCGCGGCCTCGGCCTTGTGCTCGAGCGCGGTGAGCCCATCGGCCCGATGGTGGCCGTAAACCCAGAAGCGGTAGAGCAGGAAGCGAAAGGTCGTCCCGAGAACAAGGCCGATCAGGTTCGATGAAATGTTGTCGGCGAGCAGCGAAGTGAACCCGAGAAGGTAGTGCGACACCCAGAGGCAGCCCAAGCCGATAAGGATGCCTCCCACCGAGACCGCGCTGAATTCTGCGAGTTCGAGCAGATAGTTCTCGCGGCGGTGCTCCCGGAAGGTCCAGTACCGGTTTCCGAACCAGGTCACGATCGTCGCGATTCCGGCCGACACGATCTTGGCGCCGATCGGACCCTGAAAGAAGTGGTCGTGTCCGAACGCGCCGAGACGGAGCGCGTTGAACAGCCCCACGTCCACGAAATAGCCCGCGAGGCCGACGACCCCGAATTTGACCACGTACCGCAGCAGCTTCTCGTAGAGCAGCCGCGCGAGAGCGACGAGGCGGGAGGGCACTGCGCCCTCCTTCGCGGGGGTGTGGATTGCCTGTCGAACAACGGGCTCGTGAATCATAACCGGACGATCCGAGCCTTATCCGAAAGTAGGCTGGAACAGTGACTCTTCGGGTAGGTGTGATCGGTGGCGGACAGCTCGCGCGCATGATGATCCCCGCGGCGGTGAACCTCGGCATCGAGTTGAGTGTCTTCGCCGAGACCGCCGGTGAATCCGCGTCGCTCGCGGTGACGACGATCGGCGACTTCCGTGATGTCGCCGCTGTGCTTCCCTTCGGACAGACGGTGGATGTCGTCACCTTCGATCACGAGCACGTGCCGCAGGAGGTTCTGACCGCCCTCGTCGAGGCCGGCGTCGCCGTGCGCCCCGGCCCCGGCGCCCTTCTGTACGCGCAGGACAAGCTCCTCATGCGGCAGCGGCTCTCCGATCTCGGCCTCCCCGTGCCCGACTGGGCGCGTATCGAGACCGAGGCGCAACTGGCCGATTTTCTCGCCGATCACGGCGGGCGGGCTGTGGTGAAGACAGCAACCGGTGGATACGACGGCAAGGGGGTGCGGGTGGTGCGCGCCGCGGCCGAGGCGGCGGACTGGCTCGAGCTCGGGCATCCGCTACTCGCCGAAGAGCTGGTGGACTTCCGCCGTGAACTCGCCCAGTCGGTGGCCCGCCGCCCGTCGGGGGAGATCGCCTGCTGGCCGGTGGTGGAGAGCATCCAGCGTGATGGTGTGTGTTCCGAAGTGATCGCACCGGCGCCCTCCTCCCGAGGGCGACTCGCGGATGTCTCGGAGGAGATCGCCCGATCGGTTGCCGAGAATCTCGGGGTCGTCGGCGTGCTCGCCGTCGAACTGTTCGAGACGACGGATGACCGGCTGCTCGTGAACGAACTCGCGATGCGTCCGCACAACACCGGGCACTGGAGCATCGACGGCGCGACCACCAGCCAGTTCGAGCAGCACCTCCGCGCGGTGCTCGATCTTCCCCTCGGAGCGACCGGATGCCGCGACCAGTGGTCGGTGATGGTCAACATCCTCGGTGGACCGGCATCGGGCGGTATCGATGACCGCTACGCGCGCGCGTTCTTGGATGTGTCATCGGTGAAGGTGCACAATTATGGCAAGTCCCCTCGCCCGGGCCGCAAGGTCGGGCATGTCACCGCCGGAGGTGACGACCTCGATGAGGTCGTTTTTCAGGCGCGTGCCGCTGCCGAGCATTACCAGAACTGACCTTTAGGCTGGGCGCTATGCCCGAATCCTTGCCTTCTGTCCGGCCCGTCGTGGCCGTCGTCATGGGGTCGGACTCCGACTTCACCGTCATGAAAGACGCCGTCGCCGCGCTCGTCGAGTTCGGCGTGACGCACGAGGTCGAGGTCGTCTCCGCGCATCGCACGCCCGAGAAGATGATCACGTTCGGGCGGGATGCCGCGGGCCGGGGCATCCGCGTGATCATCGCCGGTGCCGGGGGCGCCGCGCACCTGCCGGGAATGCTCGCCGCCGTCACCACACTTCCGGTGATCGGGGTTCCGGTGGCGCTTGCACAGCTCGACGGGCTCGATTCCTTGCTGTCGATCGTGCAAATGCCCAGTGGTGTTCCGGTCGCAACCGTTTCGATCGGCGGCGCGCGCAATGCGGGACTTCTCGCGATCAGGATGCTGGCGATCTCCGATCCCGCACTCGCGATGGCGCTCGCTGAGTTCGCTCTCGGTCTCGAAGCGACCGTCGAGGCGAAGAACGCCACGCTGAAGTCGAGCCTGTGAGCGCGACAACTGCGACCAGCCCGATCCGCACCCCGGATCTGCGCTCGACGCCCACGATGACCAAGCGGGCGTGGTGGCTGGTCGGTCTCAACCTGCTGATCCCGGGATCGGCCCAGATCCTGGCCGGCAATCGACGGCTCGGTCGCTTCGGAGTCGGCACGACGTTCCTGCTCTGGGGCCTTGGTCTCGTCGGACTCATCACCTGGTTCGTCGCGCACACTGTGATACTCAGCATCGTGACCAGCCCGATCGGGCTCACGGCGATCCAGGTACTGCTGGCCGTTTACGCCGTTCTCTGGATCGTGCTGACCCTCGACACTCTTCGCCTCACCCGGCTTATCGCCACCGCCCCGGCGATGCGTCCGGCGATCGCTGCGCTTTCGATTATCGCACTTCTCGTGACTGCGGGCGCGGCTGGCTATGGCGCGGTCAGCGCCGGTAGCGCACGCAACGCCGTCAGCTCGATCTTTGCCGGAAGGGACATGGCGGCGCCGGTGGACGGTCGGTACAACATCCTGCTGCTCGGAGGCGATGCGGGACCGGACCGCACGGGTCTTCGCCCCGACAGCACCTCGGTGGCGAGCATCGACGCCACCACCGGGGCCACGACGATCATCGGCATTCCGCGCAACATGGAGCAGATCCAGTTCGTCGCGGGATCGCCGCTCTACGGTCCGTTTCCCCAGGGCTACAACTGCGGCGACCAGTGCCTCATCGACTACCTGTACACCTATGCGGATGAACACAGGTCCCTCTATCCGAACGCGGTAGCGAAGGGCAGCTCGGCCGGAATCGAGGCGATGAAGGATGCTGCGGAGGGCGTCACCGGCCTCACCATCCAGTATTACGGACTCATCGACATGCAGGGATTCGCCGACCTGATCGATGCGCTTGGCGGCGTGAACATCGACGTTCCAGCCAAGCTGCCCTACGGACCGGTGACCGCCACCGAGCCCTACGGCACCTTTGCGGCCGGCCAGCAACACCTGGACGGCGCGCTTGCGCTCTGGTACGGCCGATCCCGCTACATGGGCAATGACTACCAGCGGATGGCCCGTCAGCGCCAGGTGCAGGAGGCGATCGTCAAGCAGTTCCAGCCTGCCATCGTCGTCACTAAGTTCCAGGACATCGCCAAGGCCGGCGCCCAGGTCGTGAAAACGGATGTGCCTCCCGGAGCGCTGCCCGGTTTCGTCGATCTGGGTGATAAAGCACGCAAGCTTCCGGTCACCCATCTCGAACTCGTGCCGCCGACCTTCAACCCGGCCAAGCCCGACTACGCCAAGCTCCACGCCGCAGTGCAGGCCGCGATTGCCCCGACGAAGGCGACCCCGGCGCCCTGAGTGCTGGTGGTCGAGTGGGAGCGCCAGCGACGTGTCGAGACCGTGCCGATCCTCGGGTCTCGACACGCATCCTCCTTCGTCGGGCGCTACTCGACCAGCACCGCCAGCGACGTGTCGAGACCGTGCGGATCCTCGGGTCTCGACACGCGTCCAGCTGTTCTCTGTTGGTCGAGTAGGAGCGCCAGCGACGTGTCGAGACCCGCACGACCTGTTACAGGTCGGCGTGCAGCTGCCATACCTTCTCGGCCGAGTCCGCCCAGCTGAATGCGCGCGCCCGGTCCTGGCCTGCGAAACCCATTCGCTCGGCAAGCGCGGCATCCGCGAGCACCGAGCCGATTGACTCCGCCAACCGCTCGGCATAGGACTCCGCAGGCTCACGAGCAACCGCGATGCCGGCTCCCGCCGACACCTCCACCACGGCAGGGTCGTCGGAATGCACCACCGGTGTTCCGAAGCTGAAGGCTTCGACCACGGGGAGTCCGAAGCCTTCTGCAAGGCTGGGGAAGACGAAAACCGATGCTCGATCCAGCGCGACAGCGAGATCCGCATCGGTCAGGTAACCCAGCGTGCGCACCCGTCCCTCGGCGAGTCCCACCTCGGCCACTATCCCGGCCACATCGAGGCCGTCCGATCCTTCTGGTCCGGCGATGAGCAGCGTGCAGTCCTCGAGTTCGTGGCGCGCCATCGCCCGGATGAGCGGGGCGACGCCCTTGTGGGCTTGGAGCGTCCCGACGCTGAGGATGTATCGCGCCGGAAGTTCGAGCCGCTCTGCCCGGACATCCGGATCTACCGGCAGCGCGAGCTTGGAGCTGACGGCCCCGCCGATCACCCGCACCCGATCGCCGAAGTTGTAGATCTCGGCGAGCTGCGACGCTATCGAGTGCGTCGGCACCACCACGGCATCCGCGTATTTGTAGGCACGTTTCACCATCGCTTTGTACCAGCCGAGGCGACGCGCGGAGAGGACTTCCGGATTCGTCCAGGGAATGACGTCGTGAATCGTCACCGCGATCTGCTCCCCGATGGCGTTCACTCGATCGTGCTTGAAGAGCGGGGCGAACAGGCCGGTCGCGTGCACCATGCCACTACCCGGCAGACGTGTGAACCCGTGCTGCCAAGCGAGTTCGAGTTCCCGACGCGCCAGCGCACTTTTGAAGAGGCCTTCGAGCCCGGGGAGCAGTGTCTCGATGCGTTCGTAGTCAGACTCGGGGGAGGAGGAGACGATCCCGGACACAGAGCACCCCTTCGGCGCAGTACGGATGAGCTCACGGGCGAGCTCCTCCGTGTAGCGGCCGATGCCACCGGGGACCGGCGCGACGATCTGATCCACGATCACGCGCAGGGTCGTCGTCATGCCGCTCCAATGAAGTTGTCGGGAACCGCAGTTTCCACCGAATCGACATTACCAGCGAGCAAGAGACCCCGCGAATGGGGGTCAGGGGCTAGACCGGAGCCTCCACCTGCAGTACGCCTGCCGAATGGGCCGCCGATAGTGCCGCGCGCCAGTTGCGCATCGGTGAAATACCGGCACGTGCCCAGGCGTCGTGGCCCAGTACCGAATAGTCGGGGCGAGGAGCCGGACGAATGAATTCCGAGCTGGTGGTCTTCTGCACTCGATCGGGGTCGAGTCCGACAACCTGAAAGATCTCGCGGGTGAACTCGTACCAGCTCGCTTCTCCCGAGTTCGTTGCGTGATAGACGCCAGGCTCCGCATCCGCATCGAGGAGCTCGACGATCTGCCTCGCGAGGTCTCCGGTCCAGGTCGGCTGCCCGAGCTGGTCGGTCACCACGCTCACGGTGTCGTGGCTCGCCGCGAGGCGCAGCATGGTCTTCACGAAATTGGGCCCGCCGGCGCCATACAGCCAGGCGGTCCGCACGATAAAGGTGCGATCGGGGTTCGCGGCGAGCGCGAGTCGTTCGCCCTCGGCCTTCGTGCGGCCATAGGCGGAGATCGGATTGAGCGGAGTCGCCTCGTCGTAGGGCGATGTCGCCGATCCGTCGAACACGTAATCGGTAGAGACCTGAACGAGCTTCGCGCTGATCTCGGATGCCGCAATCGCGAGATTCTGGGCGCCGACGGCATTCACCGCGTAGGCATCCGCCTCATGACTCTCCGCATCATCCACCTTCGTGTAGGCGGATGCATTGATCACCACATCGTGACCCGCCACCGCTGCGCGTGCGGCGTCGAGGTCGCTGACGTCGAGGTCGGCACGGCGGAGCGCAGTGACGTCCCGCCCAGCGAGAGCCTTCTGCAGGTCCTGCCCGAGCATTCCGGCGGCCCCGGTGATGAGATATTTCGTCACAGTGCGGCACGCTCCTTCAGCGGCTCCCACCAGGCGCGGTTATCGCGATACCACTGCACGACATCCGCGAGTCCCTGATCGAACGGCACCTGCGGTTCGTACCCGAGCTCTGCCCGGATCTTGCCGATGTCGACGCTGTAGCGCAGGTCGTGGCCGAGGCGGTCGGTGACCCGGTCGACGGAGGACCAGTCCTTACCCGTGGCATCCAGCAGCAATTGGGTGAGCTCCGTGTTAGTGAGTTCGGTACCGCCGCCGATGTTGTAGATCTCACCCGCGCGGCCGCCGACAAGCACCATCGCGATGCCTCGGCAGTGGTCGTCTACATGCAGCCAGTCGCGGATGTTATTGCCCTCGCCGTAGAGCGGAACGTGCTTGTCGTCGATGAGGTTTGTCACAAAGAGCGGGATGACTTTTTCGGGGAAGTGGTACGGACCGTAGTTGTTCGAGCAGCGCGTGATCGAGATGTTCATGCCGTGGGTGCGGAAGTAGCTGCGCGCGAGCAGATCGCTGCCAGCCTTCGACGCCGAGTACGGGGAGTTGGGCTCGAGCGGGCGCAACTCGTCCCAGGAACCCTCCGCTATGGATCCGTAGACCTCATCGGTCGAAACGTGCACGAACCGCTCGAGGTCGGCCCGTAGGGCGGCGTCCAGCAGTCGTTGGGTGCCGAGCACGTTGGTCTCTACGAATATTCCGGAGTCTCGCACCGAGCGGTCGACGTGCGATTCCGCGGCGAAATGAACAACCGCGTCGACCGTGGATAGCAGGCTGTCGAGAAGTCCGGAGTCGCGGATGTCGCCGTGCACGAACTCGTATCGCGGGGAGTCGGCGATGGGAACAAGATTCTCGAGGTTGCCCGAGTAAGTGAGGGCATCGAGCACGATCACTTCTGCACCCTCGAGGCCGGCATAGGAGTCTTGGAGTGTGCGCCGGACAAAGTTTGAGCCGATGAAACCGGCGCCGCCGGTAACGAGTATTTTCATGGAAGTGGATGCCTCCTTGGCACAGTCCTGACGATTCTAGTGATGGGTGGCCCGGCGGCTCAGGAGGGCCGACCTCAGGTCCAGCCCGACCACCAGGACGACCCTCACCGGCCAGAGGTACCAGCTTGAATATTTTCTGGTGAGGAAGCGGCGAGCGCTCTGATGGTGTACTGCGATCATCCGCGCGGAATGATCGCTCGTGGAATGGGCGCCGGTATGCACCACAACGGCTGCCGGTTCGTAGACGTTGCGGTAGCCGGCCCTGCCGAGGCGATAGCCGAGATCCACGTCTTCGAAATACATGAAGTAGCCGTCGTCAAAGCCGCCGAGTTCGTCGAACGCGCTCTTGCGCACCAGAACGCACGCACCGGAGAGCCATCCCGCGTCGCGTCGTACAGGTTCGCTGCTCGAGTCGCGGCGGTACGAGCGCGTCCACGGGTTGCCCAGCCAGATGTTCGCAAACAGAGCGTGCCCGATTCCGGTGCGCAGCGACGGAACGGCGCGAGCGGAGGGGTAGACCTCGCCATCCGTCATAATCGCTGGTCCAACGGCGCCGATTCGGGGGTCGGT
>JBKJLH010000147.1:0-31800 GCA_046597035.1 Lacisediminihabitans sp. | reverse complement strand
GCATGCGAAGTTGACACCCGAACCCGGGGTGCCACGGTCAGGTCAGGTCAGGTCAGGTCAGGTCAGATCAGGGGCCGGCAGAGAAGGTCAGGGGTCAGCATTGCAGGTTCAGAACCTGCCGGGGCATGCGAAGTTGACACCCGACCGGTCGAACCCGAAAAACGGGAGGGGGATGTGCGAGTCAGGGACGCGGGCGGCGAGCGGCGAGCCAGGCGACCCCGCCGAGCGCGGTGCCGCCCAGGATGCGCCGGAACGGGTTGACCCCGCGGGCCATCTCGTCGATTGCCCAGATGACGAGAGCGAGCACCGCTACGACGCCCACACCGGTGCGCAGCTTCGACGCGGGAAGTAGCACGCCAACGAGCGTGGCCCCCGTGAAGATCTTCTGTTCGAGATTAGGGAACTGCCCCAGGGTCACCCTGCCGGTCTCGCGGCTGCGGAACATCCAGTCCAGTTGGTCCTTACGGCGTGACATCAGGCTCCAATTCGTTCGGCGATGAGCGGGCCACCATCAAGGATCTCGTCGCCCGCTTCTCCGATACGGTACGCGCCTTCCAGAGCCTCGAGCGCCCGAGCGAACCTTTCCGGCTCGTCGGCGCTGAGGGTGAAGAGCGGCTGGCCCACCGTGACCCGGTCGCCCGGCTTCACATGCAGATCGATCCCTGCTGCGTGCTGCACCGGATCCTGCTTGCGCGCGCGTCCCGCTCCCAGGCGCCAGGCTGCGATTCCAAATGGCAGCGCCTGCTGCTCCACCAGTATGCCGTCGCGAACTGCGGTGACCACGGAGGTCTCCCGCGCCACCGGCAGCGCCGCGGTCGGGTCTCCCCCCTGCGCGCGGATCATGCGGTTCCAGCTGTCCATGGCGCGCCCGTCGGCGAGGGCGGCTTCGACATCCGCATCGGGCTGTCCGGCGTGCCGCAGCATCTCGCGCGCGAGGGCAACAGTGAGCGCGACAACATCGGAGGGGCCGCCACCAGCCAGCACCTCCACCGACTCCCGCACCTCGTTGGCATTGCCGATGGCAAGACCGAGCGGCACGTTCATATTGGTGAGCAGGGCGGATGTCGCGACCCCGGCATCCTCACCGAGCGCCACCATCGTCTGGGCGAGCTCGCGCGACTGGGCGATGTTCTTCAGGAATGCTCCGGAGCCGAACTTGACGTCGAGCACCAGCGACGAGGTGCCCTCAGCGATCTTCTTGGACATGATCGATGAGGCGATGAGCGGGATCGACTCGACGGTGCCGGTGATGTCCCGAAGCGCGTAGAGCTTGCCATCGGCCGGCGCGAGCCCGGTACCGGCCGCGCAGACCACCGCGCCGACATCGTCGAGGATCTGCCGCATTCGCTCCCCGGAGATATTGGCCTGCCAGCCGGCAATCGACTCGAGCTTGTCGAGCGTGCCCCCGGTGTGGCCGAGACCGCGGCCGGAGAGCTGCGGCACCGCGACACCGAAGGAGGCGACGAGAGGAGCGAGCGGAAGGGTGATCTTGTCCCCGACGCCACCCGTCGAATGCTTGTCGGCGGTCTTCTTCGTGAGACCGGAGAAGTCCATGGTCTCGCCCGAGGCGATCATCGCGAGCGTGAGATCGCGGATCTCGCGTCGCTCCATGCCGTTGAGGAAGATCGCCATCGCCATCGCCGCCATCTGCTCATCGGCGACATAGCCGCGGGTGTATGCGTCGACGAGCCAGCGGATCTGCTCGGTCGAGAGCGATCCACGATCGCGCTTGGAGTGGATGAGGTCGACGACGTCGAAGGCTTCGATGGCCATGAGGGGAATCCGATCGTGGAGAGAAAAACTGGGCTGTTTCAGACGGCTTCGCGATACTCGCTGAGCTGCCGGGGGCCGAAGGCATCCGGCATCACCTCGTCGACGGTCTTGACGCCGGAGACCGTCTCGAGAAGCATGCCGGGAGCGGAATGTTCATAGAGCAGCTGCCGACACCGCCCACACGGCATCAGGATGTTGCCATGGCCGTCGACGCAGGTGAACGCAACGAGGCGCCCCCCACCGGTCATGTGCAGGGCTGAGACCAGTGCGCATTCTGCACAGAGGCTCAATCCATAGGACGCATTCTCGACATTGCAGCCGGAGATGATGCGGCCGTCATCCACCATGGCGGCAGCGCCGACGGGAAACTTCGAATAGGGAACATAGGCATGCGCGTGTGCCTCGTTCGCCACCCGCCGAAGCGTTTCCCAGTCGACAGTCATGACTTGATATACGGCCGGCCGGAGGCCGCGGGAGCTCGCACCCGGCCGACGAGTCCGGCCACAGCGAAGATCGTGACCACATAGGGCAACATCAACATGAATTCGCTCGGTACGGGTGACCCGATGACTCCGAGAACATTCTGGAGGTTCGTAGCGAACCCGAAGAGGAGCGCCGCCAGTGTTGCGCGGATCGGATCCCAGCGACCGAAGATGACCGCGGCGAGCGCAATGAACCCAGCACCGTTGGTCATCTCCTTGTTGAAGGCGCCCACCACGACCAGGGTGTAATAGGCGCCGCCCATCCCGGCGATAGCCCCCGCAAGCGATACGTTCCAGAATCGGGTGCGGTTCACATTGATGCCGACCGTGTCAGCGGCCTGCGGATGCTCCCCCGATGACCGCAAGCGCAGCCCCCATTTCGTGTGGAACAGCCCGAAATAGACCGATGCGACCGTCACGTACATGATGTAACTGATCACGGTCTGCTGGAACAGCACCGGTCCGATTATCGGAATCTGACTGAGCACAGGGATATTCACCCGAGGGAACTGAACCGGTGAATTCAAGGTCTGGGAGTTCGGGCTGAGGAGCGTTGAGTACAGAAAGCTAGTGAGACCCTGCACGAGCACGTTCAAGACCACGCCGACGATGATCTGGTCGACAAAGTATTTGATCGAGAATGCAGCGAGGACGAACGACACCAACATGCCGGCAACCATCGCCGCGAGCAGTCCGGCGATGGGTTGGCGAGTAAGTGACGAGACCACGGCAGCGACGAAGGCTCCGGCCAGGAGCTGCCCCTCGATGGCGATGTTGACGACACCGACCCGCTCGGAAATGACCCCGCTGAGGGCACCGAAGATCAGTGGTGTCGCGAGCCCGACCGTTCCGATAAGGAGCCCCGGAATCGGCACAGTCCCGCCCGATGCTGCCCAGGCCAGAAAACCAATCATGAACAAAACGGAGTAAATCACGATCAACCAGACCGGTACCCGGCGACTCTGCTTCACCAGGAAGGCCGCGGCAGTCGCGATCAGGACGAGCAGAATCGCCACCACGATACCGGTGGCGTGGGTGGGTAGTTGGAGCTCGGGCAATTGGATGAAGTCTCGGGAGGTCGAGAGTCGCAAAGTGCTGATCCCGGAGCCACTCCTCCGGACGAAAACGAACAACACGACGGCAATCACCGCAAAGAGTCCCAGCACAATTGGTGCCTTCCAGCTCCGCACCACGATGGTCGCCAGGGCGGCACCGGACGGACCCGGTGTGCCGCGGGGGGAACCGACCTTGCTTGTTACCGTCGTCATTTGGTCACGCTCACTTTCTCGCCCTGAACGGCGGATGCCCTCGGGCGGCGAAGCGTGCGCGGTTGTGGCAACCGGAATACGGCTCGAATCAATGGCGGCGCCGCGATGAACAAGACGATCAGCGATTGCACCACCAGAATAATGTCGATCGGAATTCCCTCCACCGCCTGCATTGTGAATCCGCCCGCTTTGAGAGCACCAAAGAGAATGGCTGCCCAGAAGACCCCCCAGGGCCGAGATCGCCCGAGCAACGCGACGGTGATCGCATCAAATCCAAGTCCGGCATCGATACCTGAAGTGAATCCGGTGGTTATCACGCCCTGCACCTGGTTTGCACCCGCCATTCCGATGAGCGCACCGGAGATCAGCATGACGATGATGTAGGTGGTCTTGACGTTGATACCGGCCACCCGGGCGGCATTCGGGTTCTCCCCAACAGCGCGGAAGCGGAATCCGAGGCTCGAGCGGTTAAGGAGCCACCACACGGCGAGGGTCGCAGCGATCACGAGGATGAAACCGATGGTCAGATTGTACTGTGGGCCGAGCAGATGAGGGAAGATCGAATTGGGCTTCATCCCCGGCGACTTGGGGTTGTTGGAACCCGGCGCTTGGAGAAGACCCTTCGTGCTGAGCAGGTAGCTGATCAGATAGAAGGCGACGTAGTTGAGCATGATCGTAACGATCACCTCGTGGGCGCCGGTACGCGCCTTGAGGAGACCCGCGAAACCGCTCCAGAGCGCTCCCGCAACGATGCCCGCTACCAGCGAGAGAACCAGATGGATGCCGGGTGGCAGAGTGAAGGCGAATCCGACCCAGCCGGCCGCAGCGGCACCGAACAGCATCTGTCCGCGCCCACCGATGTTGAACAGCCCGGCTCGGAAACCGACCGCAACGCCGAGTCCCGCCGCAACAAGAGGAGTGGCGAAGCTCAAGGTCTCGGTGAGCGGTCGAATGCCATCGGCAAAATCGGGCCGGGAAAAGTTGTAGATGGAGCCCTGAAACAACGATCCATAGGCACCCGCGACCGCTTGCCAGATCGCCGAGAAGGTGTCTGCGGGCCGAGAGAAGAAGTAGATGGACGCGGCGTGCACCGTTTGATCGGTCAACGCGATCAGGACCGCGCCAGCCACCATCGCGAGCACCACGGCGAGGATAGAGATGACCGCGCTGCCCGACACGATCTCTCGAAGCACACCGCTGAATCGGGAGTCCGTCCCCGGCTCGCCCTCATTCTGCCCCGTCCGTGCATTCCCGGGTTGCGGTACCGATTCATCCACCGCGGCCGGGCTGTGTCCCGTTTTCACGTCGTCGCTCACGCTGCGACCCCCTCCGGCAGTGTAGATGTCGGTATCGTCGCGCCGGAAAGCCCCGCAGGCACCTCACCGGCCATCATCAGTCCGAGCACCTCCCGCGGGGTGTCTCCCGGCACTATTCCGACGATGCCCCCTCGATACATGACGGCGATGCGGTCGGCGAGGGCGACGACTTCGTCAAGTTCGGTCGAGACGACAATGACGGGAACGCCAGCATCCCGGGTTGCGATGATGCGCTTATGAACGAATTCGATCGAGCCCACGTCAAGTCCTCGAGTTGGTTGCGCTGCTACGAAGAGGCGTAGGTCGCGGCTGAGTTCACGCGCCAGAACGACCTTCTGCTGGTTCCCGCCCGAGAGCTGAACGGCGAGGGAGTCAGTACCCTGTGCGCGGATATCGAACTCAGTCAACTTCTTTTGGGCGAACTCGACGAGGTATCCCAGCTGCAGGCTCCCCGTCCTCACGAAGGGTTTGCCCACCGAGCGATCGAGCATCAGATTCTCGGCGACCGTGAAGGTGCCGACCAGGCCATCCTCTTGGCGATCCTCGGGCACAAAACCGACACCGGCTTCGAGCACCCGTCGCACGCTATGGCCGAGAATCGGCTTGCCATCCAGCGTGATGTCACCGGTGGCGCGATCCTGCAGGCCCATGATCGCCTCGGTAAGTTCGGTTTGGCCGTTGCCTTGAACTCCGGCAATGGCCAGGACTTCCCCCGACTTCACCTCGAAACTCACGTCATTGACAACGAGCTGGGAGTGATGATCGACGACAGTGAGGTGGCTGATGACGAGTGCGGCCGTGCCCGGCTTTTCCGCACTTTTTTCGAGAGTGAGGTCGACCGGTCGGCCCACCATGAGGGATGCCAGCTCGGCGTTGGTTGCGGTCGGTGATGCCTCTGCGACGACTTTGCCCAAGCGGATGACGGTGATGCGGTCAGCGACCTCGCGAACCTCGCGCAGCTTGTGGGTGATGAAGACAATGGAGGTTCCGGATTCTTTGAGCTGTTTCATGATTGACATGAGCTCGTCGGTTTCCTGGGGCGTGAGCACGGCGGTTGGCTCATCGAAGACGAGTACTTTTGCGTCGCGGGACAACGCCTTGATAATTTCGACCCGCTGCTGAATGCCGACCGGGAGATCTTCGACCAGCGCATCCGGGTCGACCTGGAAGCCGAATTTAGCGGAAATCCGGTTGACTTCGGCGCGAGCCGCCTTCAGGTTGAGTCGACCACCGAAGGTCGTCTGCTCGTGACCCAGCATCACGTTCTCGGCGACCGTGAACACGGGAATGAGCATGAAGTGCTGATGCACCATTCCGATGCCCGCCGCCATCGCATCGCCGGGACCCTCGAACCGCTGGACTTCGTCGTCGAGCAGTATCTGCCCTTCATCGGCCTGGTAAAGGCCGTAGAGAACATTCATGAGGGTTGACTTGCCTGCTCCGTTTTCACCGAGCAGACAGTGGATCTCACCGGGCTCGACCGACAGAGTGATGTGGTCGTTGGCCACGAGGGCACCGAAGCGTTTTGTAATGCCACGAAGTTCGAGCTTCATGATTCTCAATCTATCCGGCGCCGTCGCACGGATGGGAACAATAAACGGCAACGAGTCGGGGAGACCAGCGATGCTGATCTCCCCGACGGTCGAGGTCGTACTCTTCAGGCCATCATCTGAGGGCCGTGTCGCCTACTTCGGGGTTGAGGGAGATTCGACCGTGATTTTGCCGCTGATGATGTCGGCCTTGATAGCGTCAAGTTCCTTCTGCAGCCCGGAGTCGACCTTTGACTCGAACTTGTGGAACGGCGCCATGCCGACGCCGCCGTTCTTGAGCGTTCCCACATATGGAGTGGCGTCGAACTTGCCGGCCGCCGCCGCCGCGACGACGTCGGCGATATCTCCACTCATGTTCTTCATGATCGACGAGAAGTAGAGGTCGTCATACTTCGGGAAGGTCAGGAACACGTCGGCGTCCGCCCCGATCAAAGCGATCGGCTTGCCCGAACTGACGATGGCAGCGCCCGCGCTCTGAAAGATCGGTCCGCCGACCGGAAGAATGACGTCGGCGTTTTGATCGATCAGCGTCTGAGCGGCATTCTGCGCCTCGGTACCGGCCGCGAAGCCGCCGGTGAAGGCACCGTTCTGCGCCTTGACATCCCACCCGATCACCTTGACGCTCTTGTTCTTCTGCGTGTTGTAGTACGCAGCGCCGTCAGCATAGCCATCCATGAAAATGGTGACCGGCGGGATCTTCACTCCACCGAAGGTGCCAATGACGCCCGTCTTGCTGTAGCTCGCTGCCGCGTAACCGACGAGAAATGCTGCCTGCGCGGTATCGGACAGCACCGGCTTCACATTCGGGAGGGTCAGCGTCGAAAAATCAGCATTCGAGAGAGCAGAGTCGACCAGCGCGAAGTTGATCTTGGGGTTTGCCTTCGCCGCGTCCCTCGTTGCGTTTGCGAGGTTGAACCCGACGGTCACGATCAGGTTGCAGCCCTGGCTCACCATCTGGGCCAAATTCGGCACGTAGTCGTTCTCGGTGACCGACTGCACGTGGGCCTCTTTGACGCCCAATTTGCTTGCGGCGCTTTTCAACCCTTCGAGCCCCAGTTGATTGAACGATTTGTCATCGAACCCGCCCTGGTCCGACACCATACAGGGCTTGAAGTTGGACGCCGCAGCGCTGGTTTTCGTGGATGGTGCTGGTGCTGCGGCGCAGCCGGCGAGCAGGGAAACTACGCCGACCAAAGCAAGGCCGCTGAGCGCGGCCTTGCGAGAGGTGATTCTCAAGATGTCCTCCAAGAAAGAGCAGCCAGAGCAGCGGTTGCCGTGGCCATAGTGGTGTCAGGATAGCGAATGTTACGGCCGCTGGTCAGCCATCCGAGGCACCGAACACCCAATGGTTACCAAGATGCGATGGTCAAGAAATGTTGCAGAAATGATCACTCAGAGAACATCGCTGCGTCCGGACAGCTTGAGAGCGTCCACCACGGACTTCACCCGCTGCGCGTTCGCGCTCGTCGTGACGAGCAGAGCGTCCGGAGTGTCGACCACGACGATGTCGGTGACGCCGATGAGAGAGATGAGACGCCCGGTCTGGCTGATCACCACGCCGCTCGAAGCATCCGCGAGCACCCGCGCGTTCTCGCCCAGGATCGCGAGATCGGATTTACGGCCGCCCGAGTGCAGCTTGGCGATTGCCGCGAAGTCACCGACGTCATCCCAGTCGAAGTCCCCGGGGATCACCACCAGCCTGCCGGCGGCAGCGGCCGGTTCGGCCACGGTGTAGTCGATCGCGATCTTCTTGAGCCCCGGCCAGACCTTGTCGACCACCGCTCCCCGACGCGGAGTGTCCCAGGCCTCGGCCAGTTCCTCTAATCCGGCGAGCAGCTCTGGTTCGGTCTCGCCGAGCTGCTGAAGCAGCACGTCGGCGCGGGAGATGAACATACCGCCGTTCCAGAGGTAGTTGCCGTCGGCGAGATAGGCCTGCGCGGTGAGCTGGTCGGGCTTCTCGACGAAGCTGTCGACACTGACCGCACGCGGGGCATTCGGAATCTCGAGGGCGACCCCGCAATGGATGTAGCCGAAGCCGATCGCGGCATCCGTCGGGGTGATGCCGATCGTGGCGATGTACCCGGCTTCCGCCGCGGCGACCGCTTCGACCACCGCGCGGCGGAATCCCCGCTGATCCGAGATCACGTGGTCTGCGGCGAACGAGCCGATGATGACATCGGGTTCGCGCCGCACCAGGATTGCCGCGGCAAGGCCGATCGCCGCGGATGAGTCCTTCGGCTCGCTCTCCAGCACGACATTCGGATCGATGAGATCGGGAAGCTGGGCCTCCACCGCGGCCCGGTGGGCGCGTCCGGTGACCACCATGATGCGATCCGGTCCCGAGATCGGTGCGAGGCGATCCCAGGTAGCCCGCAACAGCGTGCTGCCGGAACCGGTGAGGTCGTGCAAGAACTTCGGGGCGTCAGCCCGCGAGAGTGGCCAGAGCCGGGAGCCGATCCCTCCGGCCGGAATCACACTGTAGAAGCGGTCGAGAGGTTCCAAAGCTGTGGCCATGCCGCCCAGACTATCCGCTGGCCCCGCAAGTGGTGATGCGGGACAATCCAGCGGAACACCTGCGGGCGACGACGCACCCGAAAGCTGGGAAATATCTCGGTACCGAGACATCTGGCGCCCGCATGGCACAGTGCTCCCAGGCGCCGGGAATAGAATCGTGCCTGTTCAATCGTGAATATTTCCTGCTCCTGATCCGGGAGCCGACCGATGCCAAGGAGGGTTGCTCGTGCCAGAGAAGTCGGCGGGGGCCCTGGCTGCTCCCATGCCAGACAAGAAGTTTTCGACACCCAGAATCCCCGCCCCCCGGATACCCCGGGGCACGCTGTACCGGGGTCGGGAAGGGATGTGGTCCTGGGTGCTTCATCGCATCACCGGGGTCGCGATATTTTTTTTCCTGCTCGTGCACATTCTCGATACTTCGCTGGTGCGCCTCAGCCCGCAGGCCTACAACGCGGTCATCGACCAGTACAAAACCCCGATCATGGGTCTCGGTGAAGCCGGCCTGGTCGCGGCGATCGGATTCCACGCACTTAATGGGCTACGCATCATCCTCATCGACTTCTGGAGCGTCGGCACCAAGCACCAGCGCCTGATGTTCTGGATCGTCGTCGGTCTTTGGGCCGTCCTGATGGCGGGCTTCCTGCCCCGCCAGCTGATGCATATCTTCGCAGGGGCGTGATCATGACGGCAACCATCGAGTCCCCACGCTCACCCCGCACCCAGCAGCGCTCCCGCTTCAACCTCGAGAAGTGGGGTTGGATCTACATGCGGGCAAGCGGCGTCGTGCTGGTCGTTCTCATCTTCGGACACCTCTTCGTCAACTTGGTCGCGGGCCAAGGTGTCAAAGCCATCGACTTCGGCTTCGTCGGCGGCAAGCTCTCACAGCCCTTCTGGCAGATCTGGGACACTCTGCTGCTGTGGCTCGCCCTCATCCACGGTGCCAATGGAATGCGCACCATCGTGAATGACTACGCCTCCAACCCTCTTGTCCGCCGCATATTCAAAGGCGCTCTCCTCGCGTCTGCCGTACTACTGATCCTGCTGGGAACCCTCGTGATTTATACCTTCAATCCATGCCCCGCGGGATCGCCAGCCGACCTGCTCCCCTCCTTCTGCCGGGCCAAGTAAGGGCGATCAGATAATGGGCATAGACGCAACAGGCACCTCCTCGATCATCGACGGCGTGCACCATCACCAGTTCGACATCGTGATCGTCGGCGCAGGTGGCGCCGGGATGCGAGCGGCGATCGAAGCCGGTCCGCACGCGAGCACCGCGGTGATTTCCAAGCTCTACCCGACACGTTCGCACACGGGTGCCGCGCAGGGAGGCATGGCGGCGGCTCTCGCTAACGTCGAGGAAGACAACTGGGAGTGGCACACCTACGACACTGTCAAGGGTGGTGACTACCTGGTCGACCAAGATGCGGCGGAAATCCTCGCGAAAGAGGCGATCGATGCCGTACTCGATCTCGAGAACATGGGACTGCCGTTCAACCGCACGCCCGAGGGAAAGATCGACCAGCGTCGTTTCGGCGGCCACACGCGCGAGCACGGCAAAGCGCCGGTGCGACGATCCTGCTATGCGGCGGACCGTACCGGCCACATGATCCTGCAGACGCTGTTCCAAAACTGCGTCAAGCTCGGTATCAACTTCTTCAATGAGTTCTATGTCCTCGACCTCCTGATGACCGAGGTGACGGATGCCTTCGGAAAGACCCAGGAGCGCCCCTCCGGCGTCGTCGCCTATGAGCTCGCCACCGGCGAACTCCACGTCTTCCAGGGCAAGGCGATAATCTTCGCCACGGGTGGATTCGGCAAGATCTATAAGACCACTTCGAATGCGCACACCCTGACCGGAGACGGCGTCGGCATCATCTGGCGCAAGGGCCTGCCGCTCGAGGATATGGAGTTCTACCAGTTCCATCCCACCGGCCTCGCCGGTCTCGGGATCCTGCTCTCTGAGGCCGCTCGCGGCGAGGGTGCGATCCTGCGAAACTCCACCGGAGAGCGCTTCATGGAGCGCTACACCCCGACGCTCAAGGACCTCGCCCCGCGCGACATCGTCTCCCGATCAATGGCCACGGAGATCCGCGAGGGCCGCGGTGCGGGTCCGAATAAGGACTACCTCTACCTCGACATCACCCATCTCGAACCGGCAGTCATCGATGAAAAGCTGCCGGATATCACCGAGTTCGCCCGCACGTACCTCGGCGTCGAACCTTACACCGAGCCCGTGCCGGTGCTTCCGACCGCACACTATGCGATGGGGGGAATCCCCACGAATGTGAAGGCCGAGGTGCTGCGCAGCAACACCGAGGTCGTTCCGGGCCTGTATGCCGCCGGAGAGTGCGCCTGTGTGAGCGTGCACGGTTCCAACCGGCTCGGCACCAATTCGCTGCTCGACATCAACGTATTCGGAAAGCGCAGCGGTCAACACGCCGTCGAATACGTGAAGACGGCAGAGTTCGTGCCACTTCCCGACGACCCGGCCTCCGGCGTACGCGCGCTCCTCGACATCGTGCGGAGCGGGGATGGCTCGGAGAACATCGCAGCCATCCGCAAGGAACTGCAGGATTCTATGGACCGCAATGCGCAGATCTTCCGCACCGACGAGTCCCTCGCCGAAGTGACGGAGCTCATCGAGAAACTGCGCGCCCGCTACAAGAACATCGCGCTTCGGGACAAGGGCAAGCGGTTCAACACCGATCTGCTCGAAGCCGTCGAGCTCGGCTTCCTGCTCGACCTCGCCGAGGTGGTCGTCTATTCCGCTCGCGCTCGCAAGGAGAGTCGTGGTGGTCATATGCGCGAGGACTACCCGGAACGCGACGACACGAACTTCCTGGTACACACGATGGCCTACCTGGTCGGTGATCCCGAGTCGGCGGAGGCCGGGGAGCACATCAAGCTCGGCTGGAAGCCGGTCGTGATCACCAACTATCCGCCGATGGAAAGAAAATACTAATGAAAGACGCGAACTGACCATGAGTAACGCAGTCCTGGAAAACCGTCCCTCGGTTCCGGAAGAGATTCCGATCTTCACCGCGACCCTGGTCATCCGCCGCTTCGACCCGGAGGTGGACCTCGAACCGCGCTGGGAAAGCTTCGACGTGGTGATGGGAGGTACTGATCGTGTGCTCGACGCTCTGCACAAGATCAAGTGGGAGCAGGATGGCTCTCTCACCTTCCGCCGCTCGTGTGCCCACGGCGTCTGCGGTTCTGACGCGATGCGCATCAACGGTCGCAACCGGCTGGCCTGCAAGACCCTGCTGAAGGATCTCGATCTGTCGAAGCCGATCTCCATCGAAGCGATCAAGGGACTGCCACTCGAAAAAGACCTGATCGTCAACATGGATCCGTTCTTCGAGAGCTTCAAGGCGGTACAGCCCTTCCTGATGGCTTCGTCGAAGCCCGAGAAGGAACGTCTGCAGAGCCCGACGGAACGCGCCCGATTCGATGACACCACCAAATGCATCCTGTGTGCGGCGTGCACCTCCAGCTGCCCGGTGTTCTGGACGGATGGCCAGTACTTCGGACCGGCAGCCATCGTGAACGCCCACCGCTTCATCTTCGACTCACGGGACGAGGGATCGCAGGTTCGTCTGGACATCCTCAATGACAAAGAGGGTGTGTGGCGGTGCCGCACCACCTTCAACTGCACCGAGGCGTGCCCGCGCGGCATCCAGGTGACCCAGGCGATCGCCGAGGTCAAGGCTGCGATCCTTCGCGGCAAGCCGTAACGCCACAGCCGCGAAGTCACACAGAGAAATCGCCGACTGCCCCTTCGACGGGCGGCCGGTGATTTCCTGGTATACGCCGTGCGAATCAGGCGGATGCCGCCGCGGCGCGAGCCCCCGCCGCCGTGCGTGCCCCCAGCGCTGCCTTCGCCTTGTTCCGGGCCTGCTCGAGTGTTACCGTTGAAAGCTCGGCCCGCACCTCGGCGAGTGCCGCCGGAGTCATGCTGAGTGTCGTCGCACCGAGACCCACCAGCACCACCGCGAGCTGGGGATCCGCCGCCGCCTCGCCGCAGATCCCGACCGGTTTGCCGCTCGCCGCTCCCGCGTCACCGATGAGCGCCACAAGGCGCAACACCGCAGGATGCCACGGGTCTTGGAAGTGCGCTACCGATCCGAGCATCCTATCCGCCGCCAACGTGTACTGGGTGAGGTCATTGGTTCCGACGCTGACGAAGTCGGCGCTCTCGAGCACCTGGTCGGCCAGCACGGCGAGTGAGGGAACTTCGGCCATGACACCGACGATCTTCAGTCCGAGCTCCTTTCCGAGGCCGACGAAGTATTCGGTCTCCTCGGAGTCGGACACCATCGGCGCCATCACCCACAGCTCCGCCTCCGTCTCAGCCGCGGCACGGGCCAGGGCGGTGAGCTGATCGCGCAGGATCGGCTCGCTGGCCCGAAGGGCGCGAAGGCCACGCAGTCCGAGGGCGGGGTTCTCCTCGTGAGTGTCGTTGAGAAAGCTGAGCGGCTTGTCGGCGCCGGCATCGAGAGCCCGCACCACGACCTTCTTGCCGGGGAAGTGCGAGAGCATCTCGCGGTAATGCACGAACTGTTCCTCGACGGTGGGCGCGGACGTCGAGTCGAGAAACAGGAACTCGGTGCGGAAGAGGCCGACCCCCTCCGCTCCGAGCGCAACCGCGGCCGCGGCATCCTTCGGCGAACCGAGATTGGCGAGCAGTGGCACCTTCGTGCCGTCGGCGAGCGCGCCGTCCGTGATCGGAGCGGTCGCTGCTGACCGACGTTCGGCGATGCGCTGCTGGGCATCAGACACCTCGGAAGCGCTCGGCGAGACACGCACGGTGCCGGCGGCGGCATCCGCGATCACCACCGTTCCATCAGTGAGATCGAGGGCACCGGCAACACCGACGATTGCGGGAATCGACTTGGATCGGGCGAGGATGGCCGTGTGGCTGGTGGGTCCACCGTCCCGGGTGATGAGTCCGAGCACCTTGTCGAGGTCGAGGAGCGCGGTATCCGCCGGAGCGAGGTCGGGCGCGACCAGGATGAACGGACTCTCAGAAGTGGGCACGCCCGGTGCCGAGACGCCGCGGAGTGCTGCGATGATGCGCTGGGAGACGTCCCCGAGGTCGGTGGCACGTTCTGCCATGAGACCGCCCATGCCGGTGAGCATGTCTTGAAAGGCACCGAAGGCCTCGAAGACGGCCCGCTCGCCGGTCTTGCCCGACTCGATGCGCGCGGTGACGTCGTCGACGAGTGTCGGGTCCTGCGCCATGAGGGATGCTGCTTCGAGCACGTCCCGCGCCGCTCCACCGGCCTGCTCACCGCGGGCCAGGAGCTCGGCCGCGACGGTCGACAGCGCGGAGGTGACGGTTGCGAGCTCCTGCGCCGCATCCGCACTCCGCGAGTTATCCGCCGGCTCGGCGAGGGGATCCGGCATCCTCAGGATCGGGCCGACCGCCACTGAACGCCCAACGCCGATACCGTGTAGATCCATTCGTTCCTCTTCCTCGAGCCGGAGCCGTATTCTCAAAACTCTACCGGCGCTCTGGTTAGGCTTGAGGGGTCGAAGGGGAATGGATGCTCCGCTCACTGCAGGCGCTCGTCGCGCGGATCCTGAAGCTCCGGCCGGTGCGCGTGTTCCAGCGCTATTCCGAGAAGAACGGGCCGATCCTCGCGGGCGGTCTCAGCCTCACCGCGCTGTACAGCGTGTTCGCCGGACTGTACGTCGGGTTCGCCATTCTGGGACTGTCGATCGAGTCGAATCCAGACCTCAAAGCAGCAGTTGTCAGTACCCTGTCATCATCGGTTCCCGGGCTCATCAAGAACTCCAGCGGCTCGGGCGCCATCGATCTCGATGCCCTTTTCAAGTCGCGCGTGCTCGGTTGGAGCGGCATCATCGCCGCGGCAGCCCTGCTGGTGACCGCGCTCAGCTGGTTCGCATCCGCCCGATCGGCCGTGCGCGCAGTCTTCGATCTCGCGCCAGACAAAACCTTCTTCCTGCTGCTCAAGCTGAGGGATCTCGGCCTCGTCGTCGCTTTCGCTCTCGTCACAATCGTCTCCGCCGTGATCTCGGTGTTCTCCACCAGCGCGCTGAAGGCGCTCTTCGATCTGCTTCACATCGACAATCGCTCCGTCTTCGCTGTCGTCATCGCCCGCATGATCGGTCTCCTTACCGTCTTGGCGATCGACACCCTCGTGCTCGCCGCGCTCTTCCGCGTGCTCCTGGCGGTGCGGATCCCGTGGCAGCGCCTCCTCACCGGCTCTCTGCTCGGCGGCATCGCCTTTGGGATCCTCAAGGTGCTCGGCGCGACAATCGTCGGGGGCGCCGGCAAGAACCCACTGCTCGCATCGTTCGCGGTGATCCTCGGGCTGCTCGTCTGGTTCGGGCTCATCTGCCAGGTGATCCTGATCGCTGCGACCTGGATCTCCGTCGACATGGCCGACCACGGCCAGACGGCCACGGCGATCCCGGGCCGCCATGGCACCGTCCCGCCCGGTCGCCATCCGCGTCCACGGGTGCGCCCGATCGCTCACCTCAGGTGAGGTCGCCCGTCTTCGCTAGGCTCGATTCATGAGTACTCCCCTGCGTATCGCCAGCGTCAATGTCAACGGAGTGCGGGCCGCATTCCGCAAGGGGATGGGCGAGTGGCTCGCGACGCGGGATGTCGACATCCTCGCCGTGCAAGAAGTTCGGGCCGCCACCTCCGACCTCGAAGACCTGCTCGGACCGGAGTGGAACATCCTGCACGATGCCGCGACCGCGAAGGGGCGTGCCGGTGTTGCGCTCGCCAGCCGCGGCGGGGCCGAGATCCATCGCGTCGAGCTCGGAGACGAGAAGTTCGACAGCGCCGGTCGATGGCTCGAGGCCGACTACCGAGTCGGTGACAGGATCGTCACCGTGGTGAGCACGTATGTGCACTCCGGCAACGTCGACGATCCGAAAAAGATGATCGAGAAGTACAAGTTCCTCGATGCCATGACGAAACGTCTCCCGGAGCTCTCAGCCCACACGCCACTCGTGGTAATCGTGGGCGATCTCAATGTGGCTCACCGCGAACTCGACCTCAAGAATTGGCGCGGTAATCGCAAAAGCGCCGGATTCCTGCTCAAGGAACGTGCCTACTTCGACAAATTCTTCGGGCCGGCCGGCAAGAACGTCGCGGGTGTCGACGGAAAGATCCGGCGCGGGCTCGGCTGGGTAGATGTGGGCCGCAAATGGGCGGGTGAGGTCGACGGGCCGTACACCTGGTGGTCCCAACGCGGGCAGGCCTTCGACACCGACACCGGATGGCGACTCGACTACCACATGGCATCCCCGGAGCTCGCGGAATCCGTCACGAACTATGCGGTGGATCGCGCATCGGCGTGGGATACCCGCTGGTCGGACCACTCCCCCGTGGTCGTCGATTACGTCGTCTGACCCCGTACAGATCAGACACCGGCTGCCGGGTGCGGCACACTCTGGGAGACTGGTCTAATGAGCTCCAAACCCCGCTTGTTCTCCGGCATGCAGCCCTCGGCCGAGTCCCTCCATATCGGTAATTACATCGGTGCGTTGCTGCAGTGGAAAGAACTGCAGAACAGCCATGACGCCGTCTTCTGCATCGTGGACCTGCACGCGATCACGGTGGCGCAGGATCCTGCGGCGCTGAGGGAGAACACCCGACGCACCGCCGCCCAGTACATCGCTGCGGGAATCGACCCGGACGTCTCGACTCTCTTCGTGCAGTCGCACGTGGCGGCGCATCCGCAGCTCGCCTGGGTGCTCAACACCATCACCGGCTTCGGTGAGGCCAGCAGAATGACCCAGTTCAAGGACAAGGCCGCCAAGCAGGGTGCGGATTCCGCGTCGGTCGGACTTTTCGCCTATCCCACGCTCATGGCCGCCGACATCCTGCTCTACAACGCGGTAGCCGTGCCCGTCGGTGATGACCAGAAACAGCATGTCGAACTCACCCGTGACATTGCGAACCGCTTCAACACGCGGTTTGGCCAGACCTTCGCGATGCCGCAGCCGATGATCCTGACAGAGACCGCGCGTATCTACGACCTGCAGAATCCGGGCTCCAAGATGAGCAAGTCCGCCGAGTCGGCCTCGGGGGTCGTCTGGCTGCTCGATGAGCCCTCTGTCACCACGAAGAAAATCAAGTCCGCGGTGACGGATGCGGGTCGCGAGGTGCGCTACGACGTGGCCGAGAAGCCGGGGGTCTCCAACCTCCTCACGATCTTCTCCGTGCTCACGAACCGTTCGATCACCTCGCTCGAGACGGACTACGACGGGCGCGGCTACGGAGACTTCAAGAAGGACCTCGCCGACGTCGTCGTCGCGACATTCGCACCGATCCGGGCTCGCACGCTGGAACTGCTCGATGATCCGGCCGAACTCGATCGGGTGCTCGCCGGCAATGCCGATCGAGCGGCGTCCATCGCCGACGCGACCCTTGCGACGGTGTACGACCGCATCGGCCTTCTGCCGAAACGATGAAGGTGACGGTGCTTCGGACCGAACGGCTGTGGCTCGATTCGCCCGTGCTCTCCGACCGGTTCGCGGTCGCCGAATACTGCCAGGACCCGCTCTTCGAGACCCTCATGACCCTGCCCTGGCCGTATCAACAACGCCATGCGGACTTCTTTCTGTACCGGGTCGTACCCGGCGGCTGGCTTTCTGGCGACGAACTCACCTGGGCAGTGCGGGAGTGCGAGGGCGGTCCGCTGCTCGGGATCATCGGGTGGCGCCGGGAGTTCGGCGACATCGGTTTCTGGCTCGGCGCGCCGCACCGGGGACGAGGGTTGATGACCGAGGCTGTGATCGTGGTGACGGACTGGTTGATGACTGATCTTGCACGCGCAGAGGTCGCGTGGGAGTGCGTGGTCGGCAACGCGGCATCCGTCTCGGTCGTGCGCAAAGCGGGCTTCACGTTCACCGGTGAGCGACCGACCGCACTGACCTTCCGTGATGGCAGCCATCCCCCGGCCTGGCACGGCGTGCTCCTCGCCGGCGAGCCTCGCGTCGAGCATCCAGGCTGGCCTGAGTGACCGCGCGCGCTGTCCTGCATGCGGCGTGAGCGCGTAACTCCTGCAGTTCCGTCCCGCGCTTACGCGCCACCACAGCTCTGCGCTGATCCCCCTCAGGTGCGGCACAATTGCAGGAGATACGCCGAGGGGTGGCTTAGAGAATGTGCACCCGATGATGATTCCACGCCGCAAGAAGCGCGAGGACCGCATCCTGCACAGCAGTCGGGTCGAACATCGTGCGCTGGTAGGCGGGCCGAAGGCTCATGTACCCCTGCCGTGCCGAATCAATGTCCCGATTTCGGTCCCGCAGATGCAGCTCCCAGCCATCGTGGGCCAGCCGACTGTCGGCTTCGAGGATGAGGATGCCCTCCACGAGCATGTCGACCCGCCCAGCCCCGCTCACGTTCACCTGCAACTCACAGTGCAGACCGAGCTGCCACATCAGCAGCCGCAGGATCGTCTCCTGCCCAGCCTCTGCTCGGCCATTCAGTTGTCCCAACAACCGGGAGTGGAATCCAGGCAGCTGGCGGAACAGCGCACTCAGCTCGTCCAGCGAGAGGACTCCCTGGTGGAGAACGCTGTCGAGCGTCGCAATTGCGTGCCAGGGTGGCTGGCAACGAATGGCATGGGCAACCGCGTCACCGACACCGACACTGTGTTCCGAGCCATCACTGTCGTCGAGCAAGGGCCACCAGTGCAGTACGGCGTCGGCCCGATTGCTTTCGCCCAGGCTGGTCAACCGAGAATTCGGTGACCGCAAGCGAGACGCCCTCCGCATCACATGGATGTGCGGAATCGAGGCATCCATTGCGAATACCCCGAGAAGGTGGAGAGCTGAGACACAGCTGAGACGGCCCCCGACCCGCACTGCCCGGATGATCGCAGCGGGAGTACCGGGTAACGCGTAGTGGTCGCGGCGCGGCCGTACGAGGAACCCGGCCTGGACCGCGCTGGTCAGTCCGGCTCCAGTGGCACCCGAGGCAAGCAGGCTGCGGCGATCTGCCACTGTCAGGCCGAGTTCGTTGAAGACTTCATTCCACGTCATGGTGGGATGATGCCCGGTGCAGGCTACCCTGCAGCGCTCAAATCCGAACGTGTGCACAACTGCCCGCCAGCGGTCGTTGTGCACAACTCCTGCGGATCGACAGCGAGAGTTCGGGCCACCCCAGAGTCGCGGGGCACCGGTTTCGTCGAGCGGCCGTCCGCAGGAGTTATGCCAGCGGGAACATCGACGGACGGGGGGACGTTGGCCAGCCCGTCTCGTTCAGTTGCAGGCGCGCGCGGATACTAACCGGCCCCACCTCGCATGCGCAACTCCTGCAATCTGCACCCTGCTGGCGGATCACACCCGAGATTTCGGGGGTGTTCGAGCGGGGCAGGGCAGATTGCAGGAGTTATGCGCGCGGCGGAGAACCCCGAGAAGCGGTGGGCCACGAGGCGGGGCGCCGGCGGAAGCCGGCTCTCGCCTAGCTTGAGACCGGCTCGGCGTGAGGAGTGAAGACCTGGCCGTGGAGCGTCGAGAGTGTCTCCCGGGTTGCGGCGATCTCCGTCGCTCGCTGCTCGCTGCTCCAACCGAGGGTCGATCCGACGAGATCCGCGATCTCTTCGATCATCTCGCTGGTCACCGCGCCGATGAAGGCGAGGTCGGTGCGACGAAGAAGCACGTCATTGAGATGCACGACGCTCTCCGAACGCACGAGATAGTCAAGCTCGGCTGTTGTCAGAAGTTCGGTAGTCCGCAGCGCGGCGTCCTTCCCGGAGGCGATTGCCGCGATCACGTCGGTCGCCCGCGTACCGTAGCGCGTGAGCAACTCCGCCACCCGCGAGCGAGTCACGCCTGTCGCGTGCGCGTGAATCCATGCGTTCCGGGAGGGTTCTGTGGTCGGGAATCCCACGCCGCCGCCGATCGCGAGTGTCGCGGTGGATACCGTGCGCTGACGCTTCAGCAGCGCGAGCACCTCGTCGGTCATGTGCTCGCCGAGCGCGCGGAAGGTGGTCCACTTGCCGCCGACCAGGCTGAGCAGCGGGGAGCCTCCAAAGCTGCCCTTCTCGATGCGGTAGTCGCGAGAGACGAAACCGGGAGCCTCGTCGTCATGGCGGGGAAGCGGACGGATGCCGGCGTAGGTGAAAACGATCTGCGAACGATTGACCACTACCTCCGGGAACACGTGCGAGACGAGTTTGAAGAAGTACTCGGTGTCGTCATCGGTCTCGACCATCGGATCGCGTGGGTCGGCATCCATGTCGGTGGTTCCCACCAGTACGCGGCCCTTGACCGGGTAAATCAGTACGATGCGTCCATCGTCGTTCTCGAAGAAGAGTTCGCGACCCTTCGTCGCCGCGAACAGCTCGGGGTTGTCGAGCACGATGTGCGAGCCCTTGGTACCGCCCATGAAGGTGGATGGCGTTCCGAGGGCGTCGTTGGTGAGGTCGGTCCAGGGTCCGGAGGTGTTCACCACCACGTCGGCGGTGAGCACGAATTCGTCGCCGGTGACCCGGTCACGCACCTGGACGCCGCCATCGACGGCTCCGATCGCTTCGACATAGTTTGCGCTGCGCCCGCCGGCAGCCACGCCGTCGAGCAGCACGTCGAGGCCGAGGCGCTCGGGGTTGACCATCGCCGCGTCGTAATAGGTCGCGGTGTACTTGAGGTCGGGATTGAGCGCTGGCTGGTCGGCAAGCGACTTGCGGCGACCGTGGAACTGGTGACGCGGCACGCTGCCCCCATCGCGTGAGAAGGAGTCGTAGAGGATGAGCCCCACTTTGATCAACAGAGCGCCTCGCTCGGTGGTCGAGCTCTGCTTGTGCGTGAGGAAACGAAGCGGGGCGGAGGCGATTCCCGAAAAGGTGGAGAAGATCGGAATGGTCGTCTGCAACGGCTTGACATAGTGCGGGGCCGTCTTGAGCAGGCGGTTGCGTTCCTGCACTGACTCGCGCACGAGTCGGAATTCCCCGTTCTCCAGGTAGCGGATACCGCCGTGGATCATGTGGGACGACGCCGCGGATGCGCCGGAGATGTAGTCGTCACGTTCGATGAGCGTGACGTCGACGCCCTGGAGTGCGAGCTCACGGAAGGTCGCGGCACCATTGATGCCACCACCGATCACAAGCACCTGGGAGTGGGGGTGCGAGGTTAGGGAAACGACATCGGTTCGAGGAATTGAAGTGGTCATACACTCATAGTGCGCCGCAAAGAGAGACTTTTCATCGACAGTGAACGGATGTGCAGATGAACCTCCCGAAAAGCGATGGCGCCGACCGCACCACCGACGCGCTCCGGGCGGCTCATCTCTACTACATTCAGAATCTGACGATGGATGCCATCGCATCCGAGCTGGAAATCTCACGGTCATCGGTGAGTCGCCTCATCTCCTTCGCCCGGTATTCCGGGCTCGTGGAGATCCGCCTGAACTCGCCCCTCGACCAGCTCACCCAGCTCCAGAACCAGCTGCAGGCCCGATTCGGCCTCACTACCCACATCGTGCCTGCGGGGGATGCCGGTACCGAGGTTGACCGTCTCGACCGCGTCGCGCTCTCTGCTGCACGGATTCTCACCGACTTCGTGGACTCGACAATGGTCCTCGGCGTGGCTTGGGGATCGACTATCGCCTCGGTGAGCCGTCATCTCGTGAGAAAACCGGTGCGCAACACCCAGGTTGTGCAGCTCAACGGCGCGGGAAATGCCCATACCACCGGGCTCGTCTATGCGAGCGAAATCATCGGTCGCTTCGGGGCCGCCTTCGGCGCCACAGTGCAGCAATTTCCCGTGCCGGCGTTCTTCGATGACCCGGCCACCAAGGCGGCGCTATGGCGGGAGCGCAGCACCGCGCGGGTGCTCGCGGTGCAGCGGCGGATGGATGTCGCGATCTTCGGCATCGGGTCCCCGAACGCCGATGTGCCGAGCCACGTTTATGCCGGCGGATACCTCGAGCGGGCCGACTACGACTCCCTGGCCCGTTCGCAGGTGGTGGGAGACATCGCGACGATGTTCTTCCGGACCGATGGAAGTCATGACGCCATCCCCCTGAACGACCGGTCGAGCGGACCCGGCTTCGACGTGCTGATGAAGACGCCTCGCCGGATCGCGGTGGTCTCCGGCCAGGCGAAGCTCCCTGCTCTTCGCGGCGCGGTCGCGACGGGCGTGATCACCGACCTTATCGTCGACGAGGTGACCGCTGGCCAACTCGCCGCCATGGAATGAATTTCGGGAATATCCTCGATTTTCGAGCGTTACACTGACTGAAGTTAGTACGTGCTCCGGGGTCGGTGAAAGTCCGAACCGGCGGTGACAGTCCGCGACCCGTCGTTTTCAGAACATCGAGAGCAGCGGTTGACTCGGTGGAATTCCGAGACCGACGGTAATGAGGTTCGAAAGAGCCTCTCAGTCCGGATGAGAGGAAGCACGCGTGTTCGCTTTCGGGCGCGCACGAACGATGTTGTCGACCGTCGACATCGGCCCGGAGTCCGTCTTCGATACGAAGATTTGAGACCACCGGATGTCCGCCCCAGGCACAGCCACAGCGCACGAGTCGCTGATGCGCCACGCCCTGTCCCTCGCGGCCCTCGGTCCGACGATCGGCGCGAATCCGCAGGTAGGCTGTGTGCTCGTCGATGCCGACGGCGCCATCGTGGCCGAGGGCTGGCACCGCGGTGCCGGAACCCCCCACGCGGAGGTGGCTGCGCTCTCCCGCGCGACGGACGCCACTGGCCTCACGGCAATCGTCACTCTCGAACCCTGTAACCACCACGGTCTCACCGGACCGTGCTCGGAAGCCCTCATCCATGCAGGAGTCGCTCGGGTGATCTACGCCGTGTCCGACCCGGGCGCGCACTCGGGCGGCGGCGCCGTGCGGCTGCGGGAGGCCGGAGTGCTCGTCGAGTCCGGGGTGCTCGAAGAGGAAGCATCCGAAGCCATGAGGGTGTGGCTGACCTCCACGCGACTTCGTCGCCCTTTCGTGAGCGTGAAATGGGCGTCAAGCCTGGACGGACGTGCCGCGGCCGATGACGGCTCCAGCCAGTGGATCACCGGCACTGCCGCCCGCCAGCGCGTGCACGAGCAGCGTGAGCAGTGCGGCGCAATTCTCGTCGGTACCGGCACAGTACTGGCGGACGATCCGGGCCTCACCGCTCGGGGTGACGCGGGAGAGCTGATGCCTCACCAGCCGATACCGGTCGTGATCGGTGAGCGCCAGATTCCTGCCGGATCCAGGGTGATGCACCACCCGCGAACCCCCATCATCACGGGGACGCGGGAGCTGCCGGCCATACTCGCCGATCTGTTCCAGCGCGGCATCCGTCATGCCCTCGTGGAGGGCGGCCCGACGCTGGTCAGCGCCTTCGTCACGGCGGGACTTGTGGACGAGTATCTCGTCTATCTCGCGCCGGTACTCCTCGGAGGCGGGCGGCTCGCGCTCACCGACATCGGCGTCGGCAGTATTGGTGAGGCGCGACGGCTCTCAATCGACAGCGTCGAGCGACTGGGCGACGATCTCTTGGTGGTGGCGCGGCCGATCCCGGCAGGCGCTGTGAATGGAAAGAAGGACACCTGATGTTCACCGGAATCATCGAAGAACTCGGCGAGGTCCTGGACTGGAAGCCGACGGCGGATGCCGCGCGCCTCACGGTTCGTGCGCCCCTCGCGGTCTCGGACGCGGGCCACGGCGACTCCATCTCTGTGAGCGGAGTCTGCCTCACCGTGGTGGACAAAGGCGATGATTGGTTCACCGCCGATGTGATGGCCGAGACGATCGCAATGTCGACCCTGGCCGGTATCACGGCGGGATCCCGTGTCAACCTCGAGCGCGCAGCCCAGGTGGGCGACCGGCTCGGCGGCCATATCGTGCAGGGCCACATCGACGGCACCAGCACCCTTCTCAGCATCACGGAGGGAAGCGTCTGGCGCGTGCTGCGATTCTCCCTCGCCGCGGACGTCGCGCCTCTCGTGGCGCGCAAGGGCTTGATCGCCGTGGACGGAGTCTCGCTCACGGTGAGCGCAATCGGAGCGGACTGGTTCGAGGTCTCCCTTATCCCCGAGACACTCAGCGTGACGACCCTCGGACGCAAGGCCGTCGGTGACACCGTCAACATCGAAACCGACATCCTGGCGCGCCATGTGGCTCGTCTCGTCTCGACGGGCTCGATCACCGAGCACACGGAAGCATCAACCGGAAGGAGCGAGTCATGAGCCTCGCCGACATCCCCACCGCCCTCGACGAACTACGCGCTGGCAAACCGATAATCGTCGTGGACGACGAGGGTCGGGAGAACGAGGGTGATGTCGTGCTCGCCGCCGAATTCGCCAGCCAGGAATGGCTCGCCTGGCTCGTACGCAACAGCTCCGGATTCATCTGTGCTCCGATGACCAACGAGATCGCCGACCGCCTCGAACTGCCGATCATGGTGGTCAACAACGAGGATCCGCGGGGCACGAACTACACGGTGTCGGTGGATGCGGCGGACCGCATCAGCACCGGCATCAGCGCCGCAGACCGCGCGCACACCCTGCGCGTATTGGCGAATCTCGACTCGACACCCTCGAGTGTGCACCGTCCGGGCCACATCATGCCACTTCGGGCGGCCGACGGCGGCGTTCGCGAGCGCGATGGCCACACGGAGGCGACGGTCGACCTCCTCAAACTCGCCGGCCTTACGCCGGTTGGTGCGATCTCCGAGATCGTGGCCGATGACGGCGAGATGATGCGCCTTCCCGGGCTCATCCAGCTCGGTGAGCGCGAGGGCATCGTGGTCATCACGATCGAGTCCCTCATCGACTACCTCCAGGCGCAGCACTGCGACGCCTCGGTGCCCCTTGCTGTGCCGATCCCCGAGACCTCTCGAGTGACCTTCGAGGTTGAGACAACCATCCCGACCAGTCACGGATCCTTCCGATTTCGCGCGTACCGGGACCGGATGACCGGGGCCGACCATCTCGCCATCATCAGCGGTATGCCCGAGAACGGCGCGCTTATCCGCGTGCACTCGGAGTGTCTCACTGGTGAGGTCTTCGGGTCTCTCAAATGCGAGTGCGGACCACAGTTGAATGCCGCGCTCGACCAGATTAAGGCCGAGGGTGGGGTCGTCATCTACATGCGCGGCCACGAGGGCCGCGGTATCGGACTGATCAACAAACTGAAGGCCTACCGCTTGCAGGATGACGGTCTCGACACCCTCGACGCGAACACCGCCCTTGGCTTCCCGGTCGACGATCGTGACTACAGCGCGGCCGTCGCGATCCTCGAGGATCTCGGTCTCAGCGAGGTACGGGTGATCACCAATAACCCGGAGAAACTCCGCCAGCTGCGCGACCGCGGCATCACCGTCACCGAGCAGGTACCTCTTGTGGTGGGCGTTGGCGAATTCAACGAGCAATACCTCGAAGCAAAGCGCGACCGCATGGGCCACCTCCTTCCGGACACACCTGAACTTCGTGGCGACACCGAACGCGAACAGTCGGCGCGGACGTACCAGCGCATCCTGACAATCCCGAAAGGACATCTCGCATGAGCGGCGACGGTGCACCAGAGATCATCACAGACGGGACCGGCCTCAGGATCACCATCGTCGCCGGGCGTTGGCATGAGGAGATCACCGACGGGCTCTTGGCCGGCGCTCGGCGCGTGCTCGCCGCATCCGGGGCAGAGGTGTCGGAGGTGCGTGTCCCGGGAAGCTTCGAGCTTCCGGTGGTGAGCAAAGCCGCACTCGATGCGGGAGCGGATGCAGTGGTCGCGCTCGGTGTGATCATCCGCGGTGGCACCCCGCATTTCGAGTTCGTGTCGGATGCCGCGACCAGCGGTCTCACCCAGGTGGCGATCCTCACCGGAAAGCCCGTGGGCTTCGGCGTGCTCACCCTCGAGGACGAGCAGCAGGGTCTCGATCGGGCCGGGTTGCCCGGGTCGAAAGAGGACAAAGGTGCCGAGGCTGCGGAGGCGGCCCTGGCGACGGCCGTCATCATCCGCGGCCTGACCGGCTGATTCTGTCGAGTTGTCCGAAAGGTAGGCTGGCGAGGTGAGCAACCCCTTCAAGATCCTTATTGTCGTCGCCATCGTCGTCGCGGTGGTGCTCGCGGCGGGGTTCACTTACATCGTGTTCCTCAAGCACCCGGGAAAAGTCTCGCGGAGCCTCAGCAGCTACTCCATCATCGAAACGGCCTGACGTGCGGCCGCAGAAGCGGCTCCGACCGCGCCCACCGGCGCGGCTGATCGCGGTATTCGCCGTCGTTGTGGTCGTCGTCCTCGTGGTTCTGATCGTGGCGGTGAACTCCGGTAACCGCCTTCCGCTCACCCCGATCACCAGTATCCAATACGGCCAGTCGAAGTCGGTGGCCGGGTTTACCGGCTCCTCTCATCAGACATCGGATCCCGCGCGGATCGCCGAGTTCACGACGATCGCCTCGAAGTACTCGATCGACGTCACCCACTTCGACCGCACGCTCAACGACGTCTGCACCGGAGGCCTCGCCACCGAGATCACGTTGGGGTTCGCGGATTCGAGAACCGCGAAACTGCGGGTGTACGACTGCGGGCGCACCGTACCGCGCGGCACTTTCGTGAGCGACACCTCCGCCCTCGTCGCAGGGTGGCGCGCACAGGACGACGGCTAGCTCCCGAATTGGGGGCATTTGCCGAACCTTTTGCTGCCGGGCGGGCCACTGCTCTAGCGACGAAGGAGCCTGACGCATGACCGCACCGACGCTGCCCGCCGCGTTCACTTCGTTCGCCGAGCCGAAACGGAAGGTATCTGCGGGCTGGATCGCCCTTTTCGCCACGGCCTGGCTCGGTATCTGGATGGCGCGACTCACCCCGATCCAGTTACTACTACCGAAGCAGATCGAGGAGCTGTTCACCACCTCCGACTGGGTATCGAGTGTCGTCGCCTTCGGCATCATCTCGGGAGTCGCCGGGGCGAGCGCTCTCATCGTCTACCCTCTCACTGGCGCGCTCTCCGACCGCACCACTTCCCGCTTCGGGCGACGCCGACCGTGGATTCTCGTCGGCACTCTCGTCTTCGCGATCTCCCTATTCCTGCTCGGCCTCCAGACCACCATCGTCGGCGTCGGCGTGTTCTGGGCGCTCGCGCTCAGCGGATTCTGTATCGTCTCTGCGGCCATCACCGCCACCATCTCCGACCAGGTTCCGGTCAACCAGCGCGGTTTTCTCTCGGGCTGGGTGTCTGCACCGCAAGCCGCAGGTACGGTACTCGGCATTCTGCTGGTGCTTGCGCTCGTACTGACCACCTTCGTCGGCTATGCCCTCATGTCCGTGCTGCTCATCGTGTTGGTGTTACCGTTCCTGCTGCTCATTCCGGATGAGGTGTTGCCGCGCGTGCTGAAAGCGCCGTTCACCCTCGGCGCTCTGGTGCGCGGTTTCTGGATCAACCCGATGCGCTTCCCCGACTTCGGCTGGACCCTACTCGGCCGCATCCTGGTCAACCTCGGAAATGCGCTCGGCACCACTCTGCTGCTCTACCTCCTGATGTACGGTCTCGGGCTCGGGAAGGCTGCCGAAGACGATCTACTCATTCTCACGATGATCTACCTCGTTTTCTTCATCGCGGCGGTACTCGGATTCGGCAAACTCAGCGATCGGATCGGACAGCGCATAGCCCCGTCTACGCCGCCGCCTACCTTCAGGCCCTCGCCGCACTGCTGCTCGCGTTCGTACCGGCTCTTCCCGTCGCGATGGCCGCGGCCGGCCTCCTGGAGCTCGGCTACGGATGCTTCAGGGCCGTCGACCAAGTGCTCGCCACCCAGGTGCTGCCGGATTCTCACAATCGCGGCAAAGACCTCGGGATCATGAACATCGCCACGGCCGTACCCCAGGCGTTCGCACCGCTTATCGGTGCCTTCGTGGTGGCCGCCATCGGCGGATTCACTGCGCTGTTCATCTGCTCGGCGATTGCTTCCGCGCTCGGCGGCCCGGCAATCCTGCCGATCAAGAGCGTGCGGTAGCGCTTCCTCACCTCCCGTTTTCCCACGACCCCGGGCGTGTGCGGCTTTTGAGGGCCGGCGTGCCAGCCCGTAAAGGCCGCCCACGCCCGTCCAGGAACGGCCCGGCGGAGTACGCCTTCCCAGCAACGCCGTGCCTAAGCTTGAGTGTTCGCTCCGGCCATTCGAAAGACATCATGAGCACAAGTACGCAACCCCCTCGATCACGCTCTCCGTTCTCGCGAGCCAAGAAGGACGACGGGCCACGCGCGAGCTTTAGCCAGTTGCTCCCGTATCTGCTCGAGCACAAGAAGGTGCTCGGCATCGTGATCGCGCTGAGCGTGCTCGGCGCGGCCACGTCACTCGGGCAGCCGCTGCTCGTGAGCCAGGTGATCGCGCGGGTGCAGAAGAACGAGCCGCTCGGCTCGCTCGTTTTCCTGTTGGTGGCCCTCGTCGTCATCTCCGCCCTTCTCTCCGGAGTGCAGCACTACCTCCTGCAGCGCACCGGCACGAGCGTCGTGCTCTCCGCCCGTCGGCAGCTGGTGCGGCGGATGCTCCGGCTCCCGATCAGCGAATTCGACACTCGGCGCACCGGTGACCTGGTCTCCCGCGTGGGATCCGACACGACCCTGCTCTACGCGGTGCTCACCCAGGGCCTCGTGGATGCGGTCGGTGGCGCCCTCATCTTCCTCGGTGCGCTGATCGCGATGCTGGTCATCGATCCGGTGCTGCTCGGACTGACCGTGCTGGTCATCGCCGTCTCCGTGGTCACCGTCGTACTGCTGTCGGGCCGTGTGCGGGTCGCCAGCCGCAAACAGCAGGAGAAGGTGGGGGATCTTGCCGCCTCCGTCGAACGCGCGCTCGGAGCCATCCGCACCGTTCGCGCCTCCAACGCCACCGACCGCGAGACGGTCGCGATCGAGAAGGATGCGAAGGGAGCCTGGGAGATGGGCATCCAGGTGGCCAAGATCTCGGCACTCGTGGTGCCGATCGCCGGAATAGCCCTCCAGGTCTCACTGCTCGTGGTGCTCGGCGTCGGCGGGTTCCGGGTGGCCAGTGGAGCAATCACCATTGCCAACCTCGTGGCCTTCATCTTCTTCTTGTTCATGCTGATCATGCCGCTCGGGCAGGCTTTCGGTGCCATCACCTCGGTAAACCAGGCACTCGGCGCCCTCGGGCGCATTGAGGAGATCGTGTCTCTGCCGAGCGAAGCTGAGCTCGACGGCGCGATCGAGCCCGCGGCACCCCTCCCCTCGGATGCCGCGATCAGCTTCCACGACGTGATCTTCACTTATCCGGCTGCGCCGATCATCACCAACTCGAACGACGGTGTTGCGGATCCGGACGATGCCGTGAGCCCCGATGGTCCGCGCAAGGATCTCACGGTGCTCCACGGGGTCTCCTTCGACGCTCCCCGCGGCCAGCGCACCGCGCTTGTCGGTCCCTCGGGCGCCGGCAAGAGCACGATCCTCGCGCTGATCGAGCGCTTCTACGATCCCACCGCCGGCCTCGTGCGCCTCGGCGGCGTAGACATCCGCGGGCTTGATCGCGAGGCTCTACGCGCCCAGATCGGCTATGTGGAGCAGGATGCGCCGGTGCTCGCCGGCTCACTGCGCGACAATCTCACCCTCGGGGCTCCAGACGCTACGGATGAGGAGTGCATCCGTGTGCTGCACGATGTCAATCTCACCGAGGTGCTCGAGCGCAGCGAGAAGGGGCTGGATGCAGCGGTCGGCGAGGAGGGCGTCATGCTTTCCGGCGGAGAGCGCCAGCGTCTCGCGATCGCGCGAACCCTGCTCGCGGCCCCGCCCATCCTGCTGCTGGACGAGTCGACCTCATCACTCGATGGCCTGAACGAACAATTACTCCGCGAGGCGATCGACGCCGTTGCCGAGAATCGGACGCTGATCGTGATCGCCCACCGGCTGTCGACCGTGGTCGACTCCGACCAGATCGTGGTGCTCGATCACGGACGTGTCGTCGGTGTCGGCACGCACTCCGAACTCGTGAAGACCACTCCGCTCTATCGCGAGCTGGCGAAGCACCAGCTTCTGGTCTGAGACTGCCATCGTGACCCCGCGAGTGCCGGGCCTGCGGCCACGATTCTTGGGGCGGGCGGATGACTCGGCGTCGAAGTCAGGCGAGCTCGGAATAGTGCACCAGTGTCGCGTGCGCACCCTTCGTGAAGAGCATTTCGAGAGCCTCCAAATAGGCGGAGACGAAGATCTGGTTGGAAGCGAGATCGCCGAACAGCTTCGTATTCTCGATAAACGCCGTGCGGTTCTCCCGTTGCGTGAGGGCGAGCGGCACAAGTTCGGTTGCGATTCTGTCGACGACGGTGATGGCTTCGCCCTGCTCGTCGGTTCCCTCCGCATATCGCGCCCAACTCGCGACGATGGCCGCCGAGCGCGCCACGGGTCCGCCATCCGCCAGTTCTTGGCGGATGACCGGCACAAGCCACTTGGGGATGCGGTCGCTCGACTCCGCGCAGAGGCGGGCTAGGGTGTCGCGCACCTCCGAGTTGGAAAACCGCTCGATCAGGGTGTTCTTGTATTCTGCGAGATCGATACCGGGAAGCGGTAGTAGGGTCGGCGACGCTTCACGGTCCATGTAGGCGAGAAGGAACCGTGTCATTGCTGGGTCGGCGCAGGCTTCGTGGGCGTAGCGGTAGCCGCTCAAGTACCCGAAGTAGCACATGCCCTGGTGGCTCGCGTTGAGGAGGCGCAGTTTCATGAGCTCGTAGGGCTCGACGTCGTCGACGACCTGCGTACCGGCATTCTCGACCGGCGGTCGCCCCAGGCTGAAGTCGTCTTCGAGCACCCACTGGAAGAAGGGCTCCGCGACGACGGGCCAGCCGTCGTCGATACCGAGCGACTCGCGTACCTCGAGGCGATCGTCGTCGGAGGTCACCGGGGTGATGCGGTCCACCATCGAGTTGGGAAAGCGCACATTCTTGTCCATCCAGTCCGCGAGCTCGGCGTCTTTCGCCCGAGCGAAGGCCGTGAACATCGTGCGCGCGACGTGGCCGTTGCCCTGGATGTTGTCGCAGCTCATCACCGTGAACGGCTCGAGCCCGCGTTCCCGACGCCGCGCAAGCCCCGCCGTGACGAGTCCGAAGACGGTCCGCGGCTGCGCATCGAGCACGAGGTCATGTTGCACGGCGGAGTTCTGCAGGTCGAACTCGCCGGTCACCTGGTCGAAGTTGTACCCGCCCTCGGTAATTGTGAGAGAAACGATCCGGGTGCTGGGGGAGGCGAGCTTCTCCACCACCGCATCAGGGTCATCGACGGCGAGAAGGTACTCGATGATGCTGCCGATGACACGCGACTCACGATGGCCGTCCGGATGCTTCAACACGAGTGTGTAGAGGCAGTCCTGGGCGTCCATGACCGTCTTCATTCGGCGATCCTGCTCGAGTACGCCCACGCCGCAGATGGCGAAGTCGGTCGCTCCGCCGGCGGTGAGTAGATCGTCGATAATCACCGCCTGGTGGGCACGGTGAAAGCCCCCGACGCCGAAATGCACGATTCCGGCGGTGAGTGTCGATCGGTCGTATGACGGCACCGTAACGATGCCGCGCGCGCCGATCTCGACGAGCGTGCCATCGGTGAGGATGGTCGGGTTGGTGATTCGTGTATCTGTCATTGGTCGATCTCCTTGGCGTAAACGGTGATGCGGACGTGGATGCTTACTTGACTGCGCCGAGCGAGAGGCCCTGGACAAGCTTGTCTTGGGCCGCGAAACCGGCGACGAGCACTGGGAACGAGACGGCGAGCGCTGCGGCACACACCTTGGCGAGAAAGAGCCCCTGGCTCGTCACGAATCCAGTAAGGAACACGGGCGCCGTCTGCGCGTTCACCCCGGTGAGCACGCTGGCGAACAACAGCTCGTTCCAGCTGAAGATGAAGCAGATAAGGGATGTCGCGGCGATACCCGGGCCGGAAATCGGGATGATGACCCGACGGAACATGGTGAACAGGTTTGCGCC
>JBKJLH010000072.1:0-5116 GCA_046597035.1 Lacisediminihabitans sp. | reverse complement strand
GTCTACACCTAAGTCCTGAGGAGGACCAATTGGCGAAGGCAAAGTTCGAGCGGACTAAGCCACACGTCAACGTCGGTACCATCGGTCACGTCGACCACGGTAAGACCACGTTGACGGCTGCAATTACCAAGGTGCTGCACGACAAGTACCCGACGTTGAACGCTTCTTACGCGTTTGACCAGATCGACAACTCCCCCGAGGAGAAGCAGCGTGGAATCACGATCAACATCTCCCACGTGGAGTACCAGACCGAGAAGCGCCACTACGCACACGTAGACGCCCCCGGCCACGCCGACTACATCAAGAACATGATCACCGGTGCTGCGCAGATGGATGGCGCGATCCTGGTCGTTGCCGCCACTGACGGTCCGATGCCTCAGACGCGTGAGCACGTGCTGCTCGCTCGCCAGGTCGGCGTGCCGTACATCGTCGTCGCGTTGAATAAGACCGACATGGTGGACGACGAGGAGATCCTCGAGCTCGTCGAGATCGAGGTTCGCGAGCTGCTCTCGAGCCAGGAGTTCGACGGAGACACCGCGCCGGTCGTGCGCGTCTCCGCGCTCAAGGCTCTCGAAGGCGACCCCGTGTGGGCGGCGACCGTTGCCGACCTCATGGACAAGGTTGACGAGTACGTTCCCGAGCCCGTTCGTGAGACCGAGAAGCCCTTCCTCATGCCCGTCGAGGACGTCTTCACAATCACCGGTCGTGGAACCGTCATCACCGGTCGTGTCGAGCGTGGAATCCTCCACCCGAACGACGAGGTCGAGATCGTCGGTATCAAGGAGAAGTCCTCCAAGACCACCGTCACCGCCATCGAGATGTTCCGCAAGACCCTCGAAGATGCGCGCGCCGGCGAGAACGTCGGACTCCTGCTCCGTGGAACCAAGCGTGAAGACGTCGAGCGTGGCCAGGTTGTCGTCAAGCCCGGTTCGGTCACCCCTCACACCGAGTTCGAGGCGAACGCCTACATCCTGTCCAAGGATGAGGGTGGCCGTCACAACCCGTTCTACGCGAACTACCGGCCGCAGTTCTACTTCCGCACCACGGACGTCACCGGTGTCATCTCGCTGCCCGAGGGCACCGAGATGGTCATGCCCGGCGACACCACCGAGATGACGGTCAACCTGATTCAGCCGATCGCCATGGAGGAAGGCCTCCGCTTCGCTATCCGCGAAGGTGGACGCACCGTCGGCGCCGGCACGGTAATCAAGATCCTCAAGTAGTACCCCGCTTGGTCGAGTAGGGCGTCCATCGCTCAGATCGAGACCGCTTCCGAAGGGCCGCATCCGAAAGGATGCGGCCCTTCGTCGTTCCAGCTCTTCCTGCCCTTCCCGCCGCCTGCCGCCTGCCGCCTCCGCCTCCACCCGCCGCGACTGTTCCCTCCCGTCAGGTTTGGGCCTCGTCGAACCGGCACAAACCTGCCACGAGGGAACAAACCCTTCCGGGGTCCTCTCCCTCCCTGCGGCACATCGGGAGCACCATCCACGAAGGAGGGACACCGGATGTTTCGCCGGGCGGGTGTGCCCCATCATCGGGCCCTGGCCGCAGCGGGTGCACGTGACCCAGGATGCCGCGATCGGCACTCGGAGTCGCGGTATCGTCGTGCGCCACTCGCTACCACTCGCTATCACTCGCTACCACTCGCTATCACTCGCTGGTACGGATGTCGTGGAGCTCGACGGACTCCTCGTTACCTCGGTCGTGCGCACGGTTATCGATCTCGCGGTCGTGTCATCTGGTCTGAGCGCTCTAACGTCGATGGACGCAGCCCTCCACCTCGATCGTTTCCGGCGCAGGCCACCACTCGTGACGCCGGAGGAACTCAGGACCGCTTGGGACGCTCGGCTGCCGTTTCGGGGTCATTCCCGTGCAGGCGAGATCATCGACTTCAGCGTCACGAAATCCGATACTCCGATTGAATTCGTGAGCCGATGGAATAGGCGAATCGCGGGATGCCCGCCGCCCGCTCTCCAGCAGTCCCACTTCGACGATCGGGGATTCATCGCCGACGGCGATATCAAATACCTGGACCCCGCATTTCGGGATGGTCGATCCGCCGACCAGGTCGTAGTGGGTGGGAAGATCCGCGAGGATCGCGTCTGCGCGCTGCCGAAGACCGTTGCGCGCTGGCGCTGGCCAGTGGCGCTCAGCCCCGTTCAACTCCGCCGTACACTGGTCGCGGCGGGTCTCCCCCTCTGCCGCTCACGCGCCTGCCGGTGACTGTTCCGCTTCGTCAGGTCGGGTCGGTTGCGAGGGGGACCAATCCTGACGCGAGGGAACATTCGCGAGGGCTGGCCACGGAAAAGCGCGCAGCGTGGCATCCGGCAGGGGGCAGAGAATCGGCGCTCCCGCTGAACCAAGGTTTTCGGTGCGGGCGCGACACGCCGAACAGTGACACGCCCGGGTTGCAGACACTCTTAACCTGTGGCAGACTCTCCTAGTTCAACAAAACCGGCCGTGCGCCGGGATCACTGCCAGGCAGTGCACAGACGTGAGACCGGATCGTCCTGATCCAGCGTCACCATCTGGGCCGTGGGTAGCAGAACACGACTTAAACGAACCCCCTGGATGCGGCGATAGCCGTGTTCGGTGCCCGGCAACACGTGCGGGCGCGGGGATCGCCGGAGTTCCAGTACGACCGGAGCTCAAGTATTCATTGACATAAAAACAGTGGTGCGACAACGCTGTGCCTGCCACAGGCGCGGACTGGGCAAACCGAGCATCCAATAGCCGCGCGAGAGCGCCAAGCCACGATGCATTAGAGAGAGTGAGTCACACATGGCGGGACAAAAGATCCGCATCCGACTTAAGTCGTATGATCACGAGGTCATCGACAGCTCGGCGCGGAAGATCGTCGACACGGTGACTCGTGCCGGTGCTACCGTCGTCGGCCCGGTGCCGCTCCCGACGGAGAAAAACATCATCGCCGTCATCCGGTCTCCTCATAAGTACAAGGACAGCCGCGAGCACTTCGAGAAGCGCACCCACAAGCGGCTGATCGACATCATCGACCCAACTCCGAAGGCCGTCGACTCGCTGATGCGACTCGACCTCCCCGCCGACGTCAACATCGAGATCAAGCTGTAGGGCGAATCATGGCTACTACTAAGACAAGCAAGGGATTGCTGGGCACAAAGCTCGGTATGACCCAGGTCTGGGATGTGAACAACAAGCTCATCCCCGTCACCGTCGTCGAGATCACTCCGAACGTCGTGACCCAGCTGCGCTCCGAAGAGGTCGACGGCTACCTGGCCGTGCAGATCGCCTACGGCCAGATAGACCCCCGCAAGGTGAACAAGCCCGCGACCGGTCACTTCGAAGCGGCGGGCGTCACGCCTCGCCGCCACCTCACCGAGGTTCGCACTGCGGATGCCGCCGAGTACACACTCGGTCAGGAGATCGCGGTCGATATCTTCGTGGCTGGACAAAAGGTCGACGTCGTCGGAACTTCCAAGGGCAAGGGCTTCGCCGGAGTCATGAAGCGGCACCACTTCAAGGGCGTCTCGTCGTCTCACGGGTCGCACCGCAACCACCGCAAGCCCGGTTCAATCGGCGCATCCTCTACGCCCTCGCGCGTATTCAAGGGAATGCGCATGGCCGGCCGGATGGGTGGCGACCGGGTCACTGCGATGAACCTCATCGTTCACTCGGTCGACCTCGAGAAGAACCTGATCCTGGTCAAGGGTGCCGTTCCCGGTGCCAAAGGCCGCATCGTCTTCGTCCGCAACGCAGTGAAGGGAGCGTAAGGCCATGGCCGACACGAACACGCTCGACGTCATCGACTCCACGGGCAAGAAGGTCGGATCCGTCGACCTCCCCGCAGAGACCTTCGACGTGCAGACCAACGTCCCACTGATCCACCAGGTCGTCGTCGCCCAGCGCGCCGCGGCCCGTCAAGGCACGCACAACACGCTCCGTCGTGGTGAAGTGTCCGGTGCCGGTCGCAAGCCTTTCAAGCAGAAGGGAACTGGTCGTGCCCGCCAGGGATCGATCCGTGCTCCCCAGATGACCGGAGGTGGAATCGTCCACGGACCCCACCCCCGCGACTACGGCCAGCGCACACCCAAGAAGATGATCGCGGCAGCTCTGCGCGGCACCCTTTCTGACCGCGCCCGCGGCGGACGCATCCACATCATCGACTCGCTCTCCGTCGGAGACGTGCCCTCGACCAAGACGATCGTCTCCCTGCTCACACGCATCACGACCTCGAGCCACGTGCTCATCGTCATCGAGCGCGACGACACCGTCAGCCAGAAGAGCGTACGCAACATTCCCGGCGTGCACGTGATCACCTGGGACCAGCTCAATGCCTACGACGTCGTCGTGAGCGACGACATCGTGTTTACCAAGAGCGCCTTCGACGGCTTCGTCGCCGGACCGGTCAAGACCGCAAAGGTCGAGACCGCCGAAGACGACGCGCCGGTCAGCAAGAAGCGCGTCAGCCCGGAACGTGCCGCGGCACGCCGGGACCTCGTCAGCACCGGGAAGGCATCCGCATGAGCATCGCAACCCAGAAAGACCCACGCGACGTCATCCTGTCGCCGGTGGTTTCCGAGAAGAGCTACAGCCTGATTGATCAGGGCAAGTACACCTTCGTTGTCGACCCGCGGTCGAACAAGACCGAGATCAAGCTCGCGATCGAGAAGATTTTCAGTGTCGAGGTCGCGTCCATCAACACCCTGAACAAAAAGGGTAAGACCCGCCGTACCAAGTTCGGTCTCGGCAAGCGCAAGGACACCAAGCGTGCGATCGTGACCCTCAAGTCCGGTTCCATCGACATCTTCACGGCTGTCGGCTAGACGGCGCCCGACAGAAACGTTGAGGAGAGAAAACCATGCCTATTCGTAAGTACAAGCCCACGACTCCCGGTCGTCGCGGTTCCTCGGTTGCAGACTTTGCCGAGATCACGCGGTCGACCCCGGAGAAGTCGCTTCTTCGCCCGCTGCCCAAGACCGGTGGCCGTAACAACGCCGGTCGCATCACGACTCGTCACATCGGCGGTGGCCACAAGCGCCAGTACCGGGTGATCGACTTCAAGCGAAACGACAAGGACGGCGTCAACGCGCGCGTCGCCGAGATCGAGTACGACCCGAACCGCACGGCGCGCATTGCGCTG
>JBKJLH010000129.1:0-16752 GCA_046597035.1 Lacisediminihabitans sp. | reverse complement strand
GTCACCGCGAAGGCGATGCTGAGCAGGGGAGTGAGGAGGGGGGAGGCTGTCACTCTCATAGCGGCGGCGGCCGGAGTCACGAGGAGCGAGAGCACGAGCAGTGCCCCCACGATCTGGATCGACACCGCGGTTGCCAGCCCGAGGAGGATCATGAAGACGATCGAGAGGCCGGTGACCGGCAGTCCCTTCGCCCGCGCGACATCCGCGTCCACGCTTGCGAAACTCAGCGGACGCCAGATCACGATGAGTGCCGCGATCACCACCGCGGAGATGATCACGAGCATGAGCAACTGCGGGTTGTCTACCGACACGATCTGGCCGGTCAGGAGGCCGAACTTGTTGGCGCTTCGCCCCGGGTAGAGAGCGAGGAAGAGGATGCCGAGCCCCAGACCGAATGGCATCAGCACGGCGATGATCGAATTGCGTTCGCGCGCCTTCGTCCCGAGCACTCCGATCAGCAGCGCGGCGAGTAACGAACCGCCGATGGACCCCGCCACCACGTTCACCCCGAACAGCAGAGCCGCGGATGCCCCGGCGAAGCTCAGCTCACTGATGCCGTGCACCGCGAAGGCGAGGTCGCGGGTCATCACGAAGGTTCCGATGAGGCCGCCGACGACACCGAGCAGTGCACCGGCGATGATCGAGTTTTTCACGAGGGCGAGCAGTTCGCCATAGTTGTCGAAGCCGAAGATCTGGTGCCAGAAGTCGGAGTTCACGTCGCGGCTCCAATGTGGTGCTCAACGTGGTCGTGCACGCCGTAGCCCTCCGGGGCACCGAGCACCACGATTCGACCACGACTGCGGATGACCTCGACCGGGGTGTCGTACATATAGGACAGCACTTCGCTGCGCAGCACCTCGTCAGGGGTTCCCACCCTAAACCGGCCCCCGGCGAGGTAGAGCACTCGATCCACCATTTCGAGGATGGGGTTCACATCATGCGTGACGAATATCACGGCCGTGTTGATCGCCTTCCGCTGTTCGTCGATCAGTTCGCTCACCTGGCGCTGGTGGTGCAGGTCGAGCGAGATAAGTGGCTCGTCGCAGAGCAGAAGGCTCGGGTTACCCGCGATCGACTGGCCCACGCGCACACGCTGCTGTTCGCCGCCCGACAGAGTCGCAACCGGCACGTTCGCATAGTCCGTTGCGCCGACGGATTCGAGGATGTCGTCTACCTGCCGCCGCACCGCCCGCGAATTGACCGGCAGTCCAAAGCGGTGGCCGTTCACTCCGAAGGCCACGAGATCGCGGGCACGAAGCGGGGTACCCTGCTCCAGCAACTTCTGCTGGGGGATATACCCGATGCGTCGACTGCCCTTCGTTACAGGCTCGCCGAGAAATTCGATCGTGCCGGAGCTGAGCTTTTCCTGGCCGAGGATTGTCTTCAGCAGGCTCGTCTTACCAGTGCCGTTGGGGCCGAGCACCGCGAGAAACTCTCCCGGCTGCACCTCGAGGTTGAGATTCTGCCAGAGCTGGCGGTCTCCGAACGAGAGTGTTGCTCCCTGGAGCCTGAGAACGGGTGCCGTCATTCGGGCGCCCTCACTAGGCGTGGTCATTGCAGCTCCCTTATTTCAAGGCGGCGGTGATCGCGGCGAGGATGTCAGTCATCCAGGAAATGTAGTCCTTGCCAACCGGGAGGGTCTCCCGCACCGGCACGACGGCCACGCTGGCTTTCTTCGCCGCGGCGAGCACCTGCGCGGTCTGTGGTCCGCTGGTTTGCTCGTTGTAAGCGAGCAGCTTCACGGCATGGTTACTGAAGAGCGCGAGAGTCTGCGTGAGCACGAGTGGCGAGACATCCGTTCCCGCTTCGATCGCCGCACTGAATTTTCCTGGAGTCTTGTTCACCAGGCCGATGGCATCGAGCAGATAGAGCGGCACAGATTCGGTGATGGCGGCCCCTTCACCCACAGCACTGGTCTTGAGCACAGCCTCGCTGCTCTCAAGCGAGGTCACGGCGTTGGAGAAGGTCGCACCCTTCGCGGCGAAGCTGGAAGCGTGCTTCGGATCGAGCTTCGCAAGGGTCAACTCGATCTTCGTCACCACCTTCTGCACGGTGGGAAAGTCATACCAGAGGTGCTCGTTGAACTCGCCGGTCGCCGGTTTCTGGTCGTAGCCCGAGATGGTGGTGGCATTGAGCAGCACGGCGTCCGCGTTGTTCGCTCCCTTCAGCAGCGTGTCGACGAAGTCGTCGTAGCCCCCGCCATTCTGGATCACCAGGTCGGCCTTCGACAGTGCAAGCTGCACCTGGGCGTCGGCCTGGTAGGAGTGCGGGTCTTGCGCGGGATCGGAGATGATCGAGGTGACCGTCACCCGGTCCCCGCCGATCTGCTTCACGATGTCGCCGTAGACATTGGTCGACGCGACGACGTGGATGAGTCCGCTGTCTTTCTGCGGGGTCGCAGCAGTCGAGCATCCGGCGAGCGCGAGGATCAGCGCGATGCCACCGGAGATGAGGGAGAGTGCGTATTTTGTGCGCATGGGGAGTGGTTTTCTCAAGGAGTTGGATAACGGTAATGAGACTCGTTATCAATAATACAGGTGCGCTGGGGTGGGAGCGCACAGCCATGTTCCACGCTGGCGGAGGCGTGCGCGGAGTACGGCAGACTTCGTGGTGCACACCCTCGCGAACCGGCGCAGCCCTAATCGAGCAGCAGTGCCGGCTCCTCGATAACACTCGCGACATCGGCGAGGAAGCGGCTCGCGACATCCCCGTCCACGATGCGGTGGTCGAAGCTCGCTCCGAGGGTGGTGACGAAGCGCGGCCGTACCTCGCCGTCCACCACCCACGGCTTCTGCTTGATTGTTCCCATGGCCACGATGGCGACCTCGCCGGGGTTGAGGATGGGGGTGCCGCTGTCCATGCCGAAGACGCCGATGTTCGTAACCGTGATTGTGCCACCGGTCTGGTCCGCGGGGCTCGTCTTGCCGTCGCGCGCGGTGATGGTGAGTTGCTCGATCGCCGAGGCGAGTTCGCGCAGCGAGAGCTCCTGCGCCTCTTTGATGTTCGGGACGATGAGCCCGCGAGGTGTCGCAGCGGCGATACCGAAATTCACATAGTGCTTCACAATGATCTCGCTGTCGGTCCACTGTGCGTTCACGGTCGGATTGCGCCGGACCGCCCAGATCATTGCCTTCGCCATGATCAACAGCGGTGACACCTTCACACCGGCGAAGTCGGCGGAGGCCTTCAACCGTTTGACGAACTCCATCGTTCGGGTCGCATCCACATCGACGAACAGGCTCACATGTGGAGCGGTAAACGCGCTCGACACCATCGCTGTGGCGATCGCCTTGCGCACCCCCTTCACCGGGATCCGCTCCTCGCGCTCGCTTCCCCAGGCCGGAGTTTCGATGTTGCGAAACAGCGTGCCCTGCGAGGCCTGGCGCACAACATCCTCGCGCGTGATCTCGCCGGCGAGCCCGGTGGGGGTCACCTCGGCGAGGTCAACCGCCAGGTCCTTGGCGAGCTTGCGGATCGGCGGCTTGGCAATGATTGGCGAAGCGGATGCCGCCAGCACCGAGCTCGGTCGCGGCACGATAACGGGCGGAGAGGCCGCGATGCCGGATGCCGTGCTCGTCGAGCCAGCCCGTGCCGCGGCGGCTCGTTCGGCGGGGCGGGTGCGACGGGATGCCACGTGACCCTTGATGCCATAGCCGACAAGCAGGGCGCCACCCGCGTCGGATTCGGCGCCGTCGCGCGACTCGTTGGATTCGGCGGAGATGCTGCCCGCCGTCTCGGCGACGGTGTCGGTGCCATCCGGTGCCGAGTCTTCCGATCCCGAGGAGGACTGCGAGGAAGCTCCAGACGACACGGAGATGATCGCCGTTCCGACATCCACCGTCTGGCCTTCAGCCACCAAGATCGCGGTGACGGTGCCGGCGAAGGGCGAGGGGAGTTCCACCAGGGACTTCGCAGTCTCGATCTCGACGAGCACCTGGTTCACGGTGATCTCGTCACCGGGTTTGACCTTCCAGGCCACGATCTCGGCCTCGGTGAGGCCTTCGCCGACATCCGGGAGAGTGAATTCTGAGCTGGTCACGGCGGTCCTTAGCTAGTAGGCCAGTGCGCGGTCGACGGCCTCGAGGATGCGGTCGGCATCCGGAAGGTAGACGGTCTCGAGTTTTGCCGGCGGAAAGGGTGCGTCGAAACTCGACACCCGCAGCACGGGTGCCTCGAGGGAGTAGAAGACCTGCTCCGTGACGGTCGCGGCGATCTCGGACGAGATGCTCACCGAGCCCGGCGCTTCGGATGCCACGACCAGTCGCCCCGTCTTCTGCACCGAGGCGATGATCGGGGCGTAGTCGATCGGCGAGAGCGAGCGCAGGTCGATGACCTCGACACTCGTTCCCTCCTGCTGCGCCAGTTCGGCCGCCTGCATGAGCACATTGACCATGGCACCATGCCCGATCAGTGTCACCTGTGTTCCGGTGCGCACCACCCGGCTCGAGTGCAGTGGTGAGGGGCTGGCGGAAAAGTCAACCGGACCCTTGTTCCAGTACCGGCTCTTCGGCTCGAAGAACAACACCGGGTCATTCGAGGCGACCGCCTCCTGGATCATCCAGTACGCGTCATTCGGAGTACTCGGGCTCACGACTCGGAGGCCTGGCGTGTGGGCGAAATACGCCTCCGGGCTCTCCTGGTGATGCTCCACCGCACCGATGTGGCCGCCGTAGGGCACGCGGATGACCACGGGCATAGTGATACGGCCCTCGTGACGGCTCGTCATCTTGGCCAGCTGCGAGGTGATCTGGTCGAATCCAGGAAAGATGAATCCGTCGAACTGGATCTCGCAAACCGGGCGATAACCACGCATCGCCAGACCGATCGCGGTCCCGACGATGCCGGACTCGGCCAGTGGGGTGTCGAACACGCGACGTTCACCGAACTCGGCCTGCAGCCCCTCGGTCACCCGGAAGACGCCGCCGAGGGCACCGATGTCCTCTCCCATGAGCAGCACTTTGGTATCGTCAGCGAGTGCCCTGCGGAGCCCGGCGTTGAGCGCCTTCGCGAGGGGAAGTTCCTCGGTCATCGGATGCTGCCTCCCAGGCTTGCCTCGTAGTCGGCGAGCCACTGCTTCTGGGCATCCATCACGGGATGCTGCTCCGAGTAGACGTGATCGAAGATGAGGTCGGTCGACGGTACTTCGAGCGCGAGAGTGCGGTGGCGCAGGTCGGCGGAGAAGTCCTCGGCCTCCGACGCGGCGGCGGCGAAGAAGTCGTCGCCCTCACCGCGGCCGCGGAGGTAGCTGGCGTATCGCACGATCGGATCCTTCGCCACCCAGGAGGCGGTCTCGGCATCCATCCGGTATTTCGTCGGGTCGTCGCTCGTGGTGTGCGCGCCGATGCGATAGGTGAGGGCTTCGATCAGGCGAGGACCCTGTCCAGAACGGGCCTCGTCGAGATTCTTTCGAGTGACGGCGTAGCTTGCGAGCACGTCATTACCGTCGACCTGAATACCGGGCATGCCGAATCCGCCGGCCCGGAGGTAAAGCGGGACCTTGGACTGAACGCGTACCGGCACCGAGATGGCCCACTGGTTGTTCTGCAGGAAGAAAACTTGCGGCGCGTTGAAGCTTGCCGCGAAAACCAGTGCCTCGCTCACGTCGCCCTGGCTGGTGGCGCCGTCTCCGAAGTAGGCCATCACGGCCTGATCCGTCTCTGGATCTCCGGTGCCGGCCTGCCCGTCGAGGGTGATTCCCATGGCATACCCGGTGGCGTGCAGCACCTGCGATCCGAGCACGAGCGTGTACAGGTGGAAGTTACCGCACTCGGCCGGATCCCAGCCGCCGTTAGTCACGCCACGCATAACGCGCACGATGTCTACGACATCGACGCCACGGATCATGCCGATCGAGTGTTCGCGGTAGGAGGGGAAGAGGTGATCCTGCGGTCGCGCTGCCCTGGCGGATCCGACCTGCGCGGCCTCCTGTCCATGGCTCGGCGGCCATAGGGCGAGCTGGCCCTGGCGCTGTAGGTTGGTGGCCTCAAGGTCGAATCGGCGGGTGATCACCATGTCGCGATAGAACTGACGCAGCGTCTCCTCGGAAAGGGCGTCGATGTAGGGGAGGTACTCTGCCGCCACGTCATCAGTCTGGAGGGCACCCTCGATCGAGAGAAGCTGAACCATCGGTGCGGATCCTGCCACGGTGGCCTCGCAGTCCTGTTGTCGATCGGGGAAGATAGTGGCGCTCGGCTGTCGCACTTGCACGTTGTGACGTTCTAATCTAACGCGGCCTCGGACCGGCACGTTGGTAGGGTGCGCACAACCTCGGCGGCGACCTTTAGGAGTTTATCCACAGACTGGGATTCACCGATCGAGACGCGGACGCCGTCGGTTCCGAGTGGTCTCACCACGATTCCCGCGGCCGAGAACAGCTCCGCCGCAGCCGCGGTCTGCGCTCCGGTCGGCAGCCAGACGAAGTTGCCGTGCGGCCGCTGCACCGTCCACCCCTGATCGAGGAGCGCTCTCCACACGTCGTCCCGCAGCATCGCGAGTCGATGGACGCGCTCGAGGAGTATCTGCTCATGGTCGAGGGAGACAAGAGCGGCGCGCTGGGCCGCCTCGGTCACCGAAAGGGGGATGGATGTCGTGCGCGCGGCATCGAGGATGTACTCCGGCCCGACGGCGTACCCGATCCGCAGTCCCGCGAGGCCGTAGGCCTTGGAGAAGGTGCGTGCGATAACGAGATTGGAATATGTGCCGCTGAGCTCGCGGCCATCGACCGCGGATTCGTCAGTGACGAATTCGACGTAGGCCTCATCGAGGACCACCAGGATGTTCGTGGGCACAGCCGCCATGAATGTCGCGAACTCCGCTGCAGTGACCATCGATCCGGTGGGATTGTTCGGACTGCAGACGATCACGACCCGGGTGCGATCCGTGATCGCCGCGAGCATTGCGGGCAAATCATGACGGTGGTCCGCAGTGTTCGGCACAGGGACGCCTGTCGCACCGGCGACGGCGACGAGTCCCGGATAGGCCTCGAAGGACCGCCAGGCGTAGACGATCTCGTCTCCCGGCCCCGCCGCCGCCGAAATGAGCTGGGCGAGTATCGATACCGACCCGGCGCCGAGGTGCACTTCTTCCGTGCGCACGCCAAAGCGCTCCGCGAGCCGTGCACGCAACTCCACTCCAGCGGCATCGGGATAGCGGTTAACCCCGGAACTGGCCGCGATCGCCGCAACGACCTCGGGAATCGGATCGAACGGGTTCTCGTTAGACGAGAGCTTGAAGGCATCGGTGTCGGCGGGCTCGCCCTGCTTATAGGCGGTGAGCGCCACGATCTCCGGCCGAAGACGCACGGCAGTGTTGGGCGAATTGGTCACCCTACAAGCCTACGGGCAGCGCGCTGGGAGAGCCGATGTATGGCGTGCTCCCGCACGGGTCGATTGCGTGGCGCGCTTCCTTGGCGGCATAGTTGACGCATGAGATTCGTGGTGCGCCTCCTGGTCAACGCTGTCGCCCTGTGGTTGACGACCCTCATCGTGGCCGGTGGCGTCAGCGTGGTGGCCTTCCCCCCGAAGGACACCCTGGCTGTGGTGCTCACCTATCTCCTGGTGGCGCTCATCTTCGGCATCGTCAATGGCGTGATCGGCAATTTCATTCGTATTGTGGCCTTTCCCCTTTATATCCTCACGCTCGGGCTCCTCGCTCTCGTGGTCAACGGGCTGCTGCTGCTACTGGTGAGTTGGATCTCGGGACTCCTCGGATTCGGCCTGGTGGTCAACGGGTTCTGGTGGGGCGTGCTCGGGGCCCTCGTTCTGGCGCTGCTCAGCTGGCTCATCGGCATCCTCATCCGCCCGATCGTTGGACGGAATCGCCGGTAACTTCCCCCCGAATCCCGCGATACAGCGTGGAGTCGACGTGTGTTGTGCCGTCACCGAACCGGTCGAAGCGGGTAAGTGCTGAGACGACGCGTGTCTCGGGGGAGGCATCGACCAGGGCCGCCGTTTCGCGATACCCGACAAGCTGATGTGCGGGGAAGAGCACCTCCGTCGAGACGGTTTTACCCTCGAACAGCTCCCGGCGCACCAACACCGGATCGGCGGATGCCCAACTTCCGCCGACCGCCGGAACGATGTCGTCGGTGTGCTCGAGCGCGACCCATGGGATGCCGGACGGAACGTGCACCTGGCCGGCCGGAGCACCGAGGGTAAAGAGTCCGCGGGCATCGAAGTCACCCGATGCGGCGAGCTCAGCGGCGATGAGTCCGCCCTGCGAATAGCCCGTGAACAGCACCGGGGATGACGAGTGTATTCCGGCATCCGTCATCGCCTGACTCACCGCCCGATACGAACCGGCTTCTCGACCCGCGATTGCAGTCATGTTGCTCGTCATGTCGAAGGGCTCGGTTCCGGAAGACAGGGAGAAGTCCCGGGTACCACCGATGTAGACCTCGAACCGGTCGGGCTCACCCGGTAGGGAGTAGCGGTCGATCCGTACCTGGGCGGCGCCCTGCGGAACACGAGCTGCCCGATCGCTGTAACTCTCCGCTCGAGTGGCCGATACCGTGGGGCCCGACCGCGTGACGGACACCGGCGACTCGGTGAGTAGCCCGTGGGAGCTTGCGACCCCGACCAACACACTCGAGGAGGTCGCAAGCCCCACAATGCCGAGACCTTCATCGCCGAGGACGTGCACGAGTTCGGGCGGAAGGTGGAGAAGACCGCTTCCAAAGTCGTCAGCACTCATCACCATGAGCCGCACGAGCTGAACCACTTTCGGGTCGGTAAGCATCACGCTTTTCTCACGCAACCACGGGGGAAGCGCACCGAACAACGCGGCCCGTTTATCGGCAGGAAGGAGCGCGAGTCCTACGGCCACTCCCGCCCCGATCCCTAGCAGGGAGGGAAGGACCTCGAGTGCGATCATCGGGAGGAACATGCCGAGAATCGTGCCGAAGCGAGCGGCCACATCTTGCGCGAGCCGTTCGATCGCCCGTTCTCCGAGCCCGTAGGCGTCTGCCGAGGCGACGAGGGCGAAGTGGAGGCGCTCGGCCGAGGGAGTGGCGCGCCCGAGGGCCGCCACCGCGTCATCCATCGCCCGCTCCGCGGCGAGCGCGCTCGCTGGACAGGGAAGAGAGCTCAGCTGGGAATGGCCCATCAGCCGGTCGATAATGACGAGCTCCCGATGAGATTCCGACAGCAGCGATCGCAGCTCATTGAGCCGGCGCGCGTCCTCGAAGAGCTCCGAAGTCGCGACGGCGATCGACCCTCCACCCCCGATCATGATGTCACCCGCCACGGGAGCCTCCCGCCAGCGATGCCAACGCATGGCGTGTATCGCAGATCGCATCATCCACGTGGGCGCACGCCTCATCGACCTGGTTCGAAAGCTGCTGCAGCGCGAGCACATACATGCGCCGCGCATCCCCGCTCCACACTCCTCCTCCCCCAGACGGCGGTAACACCCTCCGAGCGTGAGCGAGTCGACCTGCGACTCGATCGAGTGAATAGAGCTGATGGTGCAGCGCCCGATCCGCTCCAGCGCCGTCCACTCCAAACCCGCCACCAAACCCGCCGCCAAACCCGCCGAGGTCCATCCGTGCCCTTTCCTATGCTTCTGCTTCTGCGCTCATGCTCCAATGAAGCGGGTGTAGCCGACATCGGGAAAGCGAATGATGCGCAGATCCCGCGGTCCGCGTCCCCTGTGGAGGAGCATCGACGTGACCCGACGCCCGATGTGCGGGAGAATAAGCGCATGAGTTTCGACCGCACCCTCGATGAGTCGGCACTCTTCCGCATCTGCTTCGTCTGCACCGGCAATATCTGCCGCTCTCCCATGGCCGAAACGGTGTTTCTGGCACTCGTGAAGAGGGCCGGCTACGACGGCGCCGTTACGGTCATCTCCGCCGGCACGGGCGACTGGCACGTTGGCGAACCATCGGATGCGCGCACGACATCCGCCCTCAGCGCTCACGGCTACGACGGGTCGCGGCACCGGGCGAAACAATTCGATCCGAAATGGTTCGATAACCTCGATCTCGTTGTGGTCTTTGACCGCAGCCAAGAGCGAATACTTCGCGCCTGGGCCAACACCGAGCAGGATCGTGGCAAGGTGCAGATGTTGCTGAGCTTCGACAGCGAGCAAGCCACCCAAGTGGATGTGCCAGACCCCTATTACTCTGATGACGCCATGTTCGACGGCGTGCTCGGCATGATCGAAAAAGCCAGCGTGGCCTTGTTCCGCCAAATCGAACCAGGAATCCGACGGGTACCCTCATGAATCCCCTGCCAGAACAACCGCTCAGCCCGCTCGATGGTCGCTACCGTGCTGCTGTCGCGGGTCTGGGCGAACACCTGTCCGAGGCGGGACTCAACCGCGCACGCATCCATGTCGAGGTCGAGTGGCTGCTGTATCTCACCGACCATGAACTGTTCGGATCGCACCGTCTCGATGCCGAGCAGGCTCGATCCCTCCGCGCACTCGTCGCTAACTTCGGACAGTCGGATATCGACGAGCTCGCCGCCCTCGAGGCCACTACTCGCCACGATGTGAAGGCTGTCGAATACTATGTGCGTCAGCGTTTGGTCGAGGCGGGACTCACGGATGTCGCTGAGCTGACGCACTTCGCCTGCACCAGCGAAGACATCAACAACCTCTCCTATGCGCTTACTATCCGTGCTGCTGTTGCCGACGTGTGGCTGCCGAAGATCACCGGGGTGATCGATACTCTCTACTCGCGCGCGATCGATCACCGGGCGGATGCGATGCTCGCGCACACCCATGGCCAGCCCGCGACGCCCACCACAGTCGGCAAGGAATTCGCCGTTTTCGTAGGCCGGCTTCGGCGGATCCTCTCCCAGATCGAAGCGGTGGACTACCTCGGAAAGTTCAGCGGTGCCACCGGCACCTTCGCCGCACATGTTGCCGCCGATCCGAACCAGGACTGGCCCGCGATCTCGCGCGAGTTCGTGACCTCCCTCGGCCTGGATTGGAATCCTCTCACCACCCAGATCGAGCCACACGACTGGCAGGCGGAGCTGTATCAGCGCGTCAGCCATGCCAACCGGGTGCTCCACAACCTGTGTACCGACATCTGGACCTACATCTCGATGGGCTACTTCACCCAGATTCCGCAGGCAGGCACCACCGGGTCATCCACCATGCCGCACAAGATCAACCCCATCCGCTTCGAGAACGCCGAGGCAAACCTGGAGCTGTCGAGCGCCCTCCTCGATTCACTCGCCGCGACCCTCGTCACCTCCCGCCTTCAGCGCGATCTGACCGACTCCACCACGCAACGGAACGTCGGCGTCGCCCTCGGTCATTCCGTGCTCGCTCTCGATAACATCCAGCGCGGGCTCGGCGAGATCGCCGTGAACACCGTGCGTCTCGCTGAGGATCTCGATAGCAACTGGGAGATTCTCGGAGAGGCTATCCAGACCGTGATTCGTGCCGAGGTGACCGCTGGCCGCAGTTCGATCGCCGACCCCTACGCCATGCTCAAGGAACTCACGCGTGGCCGCCGCGTCGGCCAGGCGGAGCTCATCGCCTTCGTGCGGGCACTGGACATCGGCGACGACGCGAAGGCCCGGCTCGTGGCACTCACCCCGGCCGGATACGCGGGGCTCGCCAGCGACCTGGTGGACTTCGCCGCGAAGGGCTAGTCTGCGACTCGAAAGATGGACCTAATGGCCACTGTCTGACTGGTGATCCTGCTCTGAGAGGTCGATCTTCTCGGCGTCCCCCGGCTTCACCGCGAGAGCGAGCATCGCGATCGAGACGAGCGAGACGATGAAGGTGATACCCGCAAACACGAGGGCGAGGGTCACTTCGCGAGTGCTGAGCGCGACGACGAAGCCGATGAATATCGCCACGACGGCCGAAATGACGATGTATTCAAAGGGCCGAAGACGGTCCCGGCGGCTCGGACGGTTGCTATTCTGCGCGGTCACGCTCGGTTCTCGCTCTCTGCTTGGTGAGTCGACTCGGATTCGGCCGTGGGCTCCACGGATGCCACCGATTTCTCAGCGGCCTGGGTTCCCCACTTGGCGGAGAGGCCGGCGATCACCAGGAACACCGTGGTGACGGCGGCCCAAGCCCCGAGCGCGCCGACCGCGACGACCGAAGCATCCAGCACCCGCTTCACATGGTCCGGGCCGGCGTAATTCTGCCGATAGTCCGGGGGAATGAGCACGAAGGCAAGGGCCGCGAGCACCGTGAGAATACCCACCGCGATCCAGTCTCCGGATGCGACGAACCGACGCCTGCTGCGCACCCCGCTGTACAACTCGAGAAAGCCGGTGACCGCCGCGAAGCCGGTGAGAATGAGGAAGAGGAATCCCACCTCGCTACTGCTCGAATGGCCTCTGCTCACAAGAAGGGCCACGAGACCCGCGACGAAGGTGAACAGGGCCTGGGTGAGGAAGTAGGGGCGCACCTGTGCACCGGCGAGGCGGAGCCACGCCACGGCGCCGAGAACGAGGCCCGCTGCGATGCCGAAGACCCCGAAGGTGAGGAGACCGAACTGTGCCGAATGATCGGCAGAAAAGGTAATCACGAGGGCCAGCCCTGCGACGGGCACCGCCCGGGCGATCGGCATCGGCCAGTAGGCGGCTCGCTGTCGAACATCGGCACCCACTGCTGCTGCGCCCAATTTTTCTGCTGAGCCCGGTGCTTCAGCGGCGGATGCGCCGGAGGGAGTCTGATCCACGATCGCCCTTCTCCTGCCTGCCCAGTCACCCGAGGGTGGCGCCGCCAGATAAGCCGCCTCCACAGTTTACGTTGCGCTACCCGTGAGCACCCCCGGGTCGCGCCCTCACGATCTCAGCATCGCGCCCTCGGCATCGCGCCCTCGCGATCTCGGGCGAGTTCGGTCACGATGGGGCGGCACGCCGGCCCGGGGTGTGCGTATCGGCCCGGATTCCGGCCCGGATTCCGGCCGAGCTTCAGCTTCTCCGGCGGTCCACGCACCCGCCACGCTTAGGCCGGAGCCATGTCCTGGAAGCGCGAGAAGTGCCCCTGGAACGCCACCGTTATGGTCTTGGTGGGCCCGTTGCGATGCTTGGCCACGATCAGATCGGCCTCACCGGGGCGGGTGCTCTCCTTCTCGTAGGCGCTGTCCCGATGGAGGAGGATCACCATGTCAGCATCCTGCTCGAGAGATCCGGACTCTCGGAGGTCGGAGAGCGCCGGCATCTTGTCCGAGCGCTGCTCCGGACCACGGTTCAGTTGCGACAGCGCGATCACGGGCACCTGGAGTTCCTTCGCGAGTAGCTTGAGCGCACGAGAGAATTCACTCACCTCCTGCTGGCGAGACTCGACCTTCTTGCCGGAGGTCATGAGCTGCAGGTAGTCGATGATCACCATCTTCAGTCCGACCTTCTGCTTGAGACGGCGGCACTTGGCGCGGATCTCGACCAGGGTCATATTGGGGCTGTCGTCGATGTAGAGCGGGGCATCGTTGATCTGGCCACGGGTCGAGGCGATCTTCGTCCAGTCCTCGGTGTGGAGGGTGCCCTTGCGCATGCTCTGCAGCGGTACGGCGGCTTCTGCGGAAAGCAGGCGCATCGCTATCTCCGAGCGGCCCATTTCAAGCGAGAAGAAGATCGATGGCATGTCGTGCTTGATGGATGCTGCGCGGGCGAAGTCGAGCGCGAGCGTCGACTTACCCAGCGCCGGACGCGCCGCGACGATGATGAGCTGTCCGCCGTGCAGGCCGTTAGTCAGCTCGTCCAGTTCGGCGAAACCGGTGGGAACCCCGGTCATCGAGCCATCGCGACCACGGGCCGCCTCGATCTCGTCGATTGCGGTGGTGACGGCCACAGTGAGAGGAACGAAGTCCTCAGCCTCGACTCCTCCCATCACGCTGTAGATCTCGGCCTGGGCGTTGTTGACGAGGTCCACGACCTCGCCCTCGCTGGCGTAGCCCATCTGTACGATGCGCGTACCCGCTTCGACGAGACGACGCAATACCGCCTTCTCGGCGACGATGGTGGAGTAGAACCCCGCGTTGGCCGCTGTCGGCACGATTCCGGTGAGTGTATGCAGGTACTCCGCGCCGCCGGCCCGGACAAGCTCCCCGGTCTTGGTGAGCTCATCGGTGACGGCGATCACGTCGGTCGGCTCCCCGTGCGCGTAGAGCGAGAGGATCGCGTCGAAGATGATCTCGTGCTTGGGGATGTAGAAATCGACGGCGCGCACCGATTCGATGACGTCGGCCACCGCATCCTTGCTCAGCAGCATGCCGCCGATCGCACTCTGCTCGGCGAGTAGGTCGTAGGGAGGCATTCGCTCGGACGCGCGCTGTCCGGAATCGCGCTGACCCGAATCGCGCTGACCCGAATCGCGCTGTCCGGAATCGCGCTGTCCGGAATCGCGCAGCGCTCCGTCGCCCTGGTTCGGCGCGAGACCCAGGTGGGCTATCGACATGGTTCGCCCACTCTCATTTATGGCGGCCTGTGCGTGCAGTTGCACTGCTTCCAGTTGTACCGAAGGCACCCGACATCCACCCCCGGGAGTCGCATGCGATCCGATCTACCGAGACGCACTGCTACACACTAGGGATGCGCCGCACCGTCGGCAACCCCGATCGTATTGATGCAACTCAAGCCTGTGGATAAAAGTGTTAGTAGATCGGGCGAAACGCCGCCCGTCGTGTGAGCAACCTGTGCACTTAACTGTGGATAAGTATCTATTTTCAGGCAATATATGCCTTTTGATCAGCTATTTCTTTATTTCTCAGTGGTGTGTAAAAACATGTTTAGAGTGAGGGTTGAGGGTTGACGCTCGCGGGTGAGAGGTTGTGTACAAAGAGGTGGGCCAGGGGCCAAGACCAGTCAGCAAATTGACACGCAAAGAGGGGGTAGCAGGAGCTTTTGCCTCCTGCTACCCCCTCGAGGACAGCGGTATTTCTGAGTTGCGCTTTCGTTACTTGGCGGCGACCACAGTCAGGGTAATCGTGGCGACGAGGTCGTCGCGCAGACGCACCGTGGCCTCATGACGACCAGTGGCCTTGATCGGCGAAGAGATCTCGATCTTGCGCTTGTCAACGGCACCGAGACCTGCTGCGGAGACCGCTTCGGCAACATCCGTCGTCTTGACAGAACCGAACAGGCGCCCACCGTCGCCGGCCTTGACAGTCAGCGTGACGGTGGTGGCTTCGAGCTTTGCCTTGAGGTCGAGCGCTTCCTCGATCGTGGCATGTTCGCGTGCGACGCGGGCAGCTTTGATCGATTCGACCTGCTTCTCGCCCCCCCGGGTCCACGCGACAGCGAAGCCTTGAGGGATGAGGAAGTTGCGACCATAGCCGGTCTTGACATCGACGATGTCACCGGGTGCACCGAGGCCGGTGACCTCGTGCGTGAGGATCAATTTTGACATATTCGGGACCCCTAACGGCCTGAGCCGGCGTAGGGGAGCAGTGCCATCTCACGTGCGTTCTTGACGGCGCGGGCGATGAGACGCTGTTCCTGCACGGAAACACCGGTGATACGACGGGCACGGATCTTGCCGCGCTCCGAAATGAACTTGCGGAGGGTTGCGACGTCCTTGTAGTCGATGACTCCGACTCGAATGGACTTCGCCGGGGCGGCGTTCTTGCCGCCCTTGAGTGTGCGGAGGGGCTTACGGCGATCGCCGCTGCTCTTTCCAGCCATGATTTTTCTTCTTTCTTGGAATTCGGTGATCGAGTCGGGCGCGAAGCGCCCGGATCGAGATCGGTGAGGTAAGGCCTAGAAGGGCGTCTCGTCGTTGTAACTGCCAGGAGTGTTCCAGACGTCTCCGCCTGCAGCATTCGCCGACGACGCCGATGCCGGAGCGGCGGCGGCCCACGGCTCGTTAGCACCCTGGCCGCCGCGTGGTGCGCCGCCGTTACCCCCGCCACCCTCACGGGAGGTGCGGGTGACCTGCACGGTCGCATAGCGGAGGCTCGGACCGATCTCGTCGATCTCAAGTTCGATGCTGGTGCGCTTTTCGCCCTCTTTGGTCTCATAGGAGCGTTGCTTGAGTCGACCGATCGCAATTACGCGGGAGCCCTTGGTCAGGGATCCGGCGACTTGCTCGGCATACTCGCGCCAAACGCTCGCGCGAAGGAAGAGCGCTTCGCCGTCCTTCCACTCGTTGCTGCCCCGATCAAGGGTTCGCGGGGTGGATGCGATGGTGAAGTTGGCAACCGCCAACCCGTTCTGCGTATAACGCAGCTCCGGGTCGCTCGTGAGGTTGCCCACCACGGTGATTACGGTTTCGCCGGCCATCGCTCAGCTACCAGCCGGGGTCTCGACGGCTTCGACGGCGGGAGCCTCGGCAACAGGCGGAGCGGCAGGCGTTGCATCCGTCGGAGCGACGGGTGTTGCCGCCGTCGGAGCAGCAGGTGTTGCGTCCGTCGCGGGAGCTGATGCGACATCCGCTGCCTTCGACGCGGTCCCTGCGGCGGCGCCAGCCTTCGCGGGGGCGGCTGCCTTGCGGGCAGCCTTCTCTGCCGAGAGCTTCGCAGCCTCGGCGACCTGGGCGATTGCTTCCTCGGCGCGGAGCACCTTGGTGCGCATGACCGCTTCGCTCAGCTTCAGCTGTCGGTCGAGCTCGACGGTCGCGTCAGGGTTCGCGGTGAGGGCGACGACGGCGTAGATACCTTCGGTCTTCTTGTTGATCTCGTAGGCGAGGCGACGACGTCCCCAGACGTCGACCTTGTCGATTGAACCGCCATCATTGCGGATGACGTTGAGGAACTTATCGAGGCTCGGAGCCACGGTGCGCTCATCGATCTCTGGATCGAGAATTACCATTAGTTCGTACTGATGCATAACTAACCCA
>JBKJLH010000043.1:0-3028 GCA_046597035.1 Lacisediminihabitans sp. | reverse complement strand
CTTTGCATTCTCGCCGCGGCCGTCAACGCGGAACTGCTGTGCGGTACGAAAATTCCCCCGGGAAATTTCGAACCAGAATCGACCGAAGCAGACGCGGACTGAACACTGTTATTTGGTGCAATTGTTCCCGGTCCGATGAGAGCCCCGGTGAATGTCAACAAGACGATTCCTATGCGACCGATTATGTTTTTGCGTGCAAAAGTCATACTTTCCCCCGCGGGGAGTATTGCATGTTTCTAAGTTGCCCGAAAGTGGCTATGTCAAGTTGTTTCACTACCGGGGTGACGGCCTGACTCACTACCACCACCGGTCGTCGGGATCTGGTGTTGTTGGGTGTGGGCGAGGCGGTAGGAGCGGGTTCCGGTCTCAATGATGGTGCCGTTGAAGGTGAGCCGGTCCACGATCGCGGCGCAAAGCCTGGGGTCGGTGAAGGTCTTCGTCCAGCCGGAGAACGACTCGTTCGACGCGATGGCGATTGAGTTGTTCTCTTCCCGTTCGGTGAGGACTTGGAAGAGGAGTTCGGCGCCCCTGCGGTCGAGTTCCATGTAGCCGAGCTCGTCGATGGCGAGAAGGTCGACGCGGCCGTAGCGGGCGATGGTCCGGGCGAGGTTTTTCTCGTCGGCGGCTTCGACGAGTTCGTTCACGAGCCTCGTGGCGAGGGTGTATTTGACCCGGAAGCCTTTCTCCGCAGCTGCGGTGGCAAGGCCGATGAGCAGATGGCTTTTGCCGGTGCCGGAGTCGCCGATCAAACAGAGGGGTTGTCCTTTTCTCACCCAGTCGCCGGTGGCCAACGTGTTGACGGTGGCGGGGTTGACGTTGGGGTTTTCGTCGAAGTCGAAGTCGCCGAGCCATTTGTCTCTGGGGAACCCGGCTGCTTTGACACGGCGGACCGAAGAGCGCCGGTCTCGGTCGTCGCACTCGGCCAACAGCAGTTCCGCGAGGAACCCCTGGTAACTGAGTTGCTCTTTCTCGGCTGCGGCGGTGGCCTCATCGACGACGGCGCGGATGGTGGGAAGCCGGAGCCTTCTGCAGGCGCCGTCAATGGCGGCGTTGGCGGCTTCTTCGGTCATTCCGCGGCGGCGCCTGAATGTGGTGCTGATACTGATGGGGGTGGTCATGATCTTGTTCCTTTCGTCACGGCCGGAACCGTTTCGGGTGCGGGGCGTTCGGGTAGTCGGAGCAGCTGGTCGTAGGCCGCAACCGACGGCAACGGCCTGGTGTCGGCAGGAAGGCCCGCGATGACGGCGGCGGGATCGGCGAGGCGGCGTTGGGTGAGACTGACAACTCGTCGCTCGCCCTCTCGGCCTTGAGCGACGGGAGGACGGTCCGGTCGACTACCATCCAGTGCTTCGTGTCGGCGTGCTTCGACGGCGACAACGTCCGCGGTGACCGCGCCGACGCTCAGAGCAGCGCGGATGCCGGCCTCAATGTCGTCGGCTGCCATGGTGCGGTGCAGCAGCAGGACATCGATCAGGGCGCGGGTTCCGCCGGCATCGCCGTCCGTTTTCCGGGCGGCCGCCCAGAACGCGTCGTGGGCCGCGGTGAACGTGCCGGCTTTGCGGGCGTGGGCTAACGCGGTCGACCCGTTCAACGCGCCGGGTTTGTGCTGGAGGACCTCGAGGTAGTGATCCAGGTTCACTGATTGCCCGTGGACGGTGACGACCCGGGGATGCCTCGCGATCTCGGTGCGGCCATCGAAGATGATCACCTCCGACGCCCGGAGGAACGCCCGGACGGGTCTGCCGATCATCCGGGCGGGGACGGAGTACTTCGCCATCCGAACCGTGACCAGAGCCGACCGGTCAACCCTGGGTGTCAGGGTCAGGCCCGGCTCGAACCGCTCGAACGGCAGCGCGGCAAGGAGGGGCCGTTCCGTGGCGAAGTCCTGACCGACAGTCCTGATCCTGTTATCGACGCGGCGGGCATCATCGGCCTCGTCCCAGGCGATGATCTTCTCGTTCAGCTCCGCCAACGAATCCACGACCGGCATCGGGGACAACCGGTTCCGGCGGAACCGCCCCACCTCCCCTTCGATGCCACCCTTCTCGTGAGCACCATCGATCCCGGGCAGACAGTAGAAGGGGTCGAAGCCGTAGTGGGAGCGGAACAACACCCAGCGGGAGTTCTCCGTTCGGCGGCGTCCTTTGCCGAAGATGACCGCGGTGACGGCGTCGGTCAGGTTGTCGTATTTGATCTGTATTGTCGGGATCCCGCCGATCGTCTCGAACGCCGCAATGTGACCCTCGAGGAACGCTTCCTGCCCGGATGTTGGATAAACCCGGTGCACGGCTTTCCCGGAGTGGGACAGCCGGAACGCGAACAGCTGACACTTCGTTTTCACGCCGGCGAGCATCACATAGACGTCGCCGAAGTCGACCTCCGCTTCCGCACCAGGAGCGTGCTCCTGCGGGATGGAGGCGTCCTCGGCCCGGCCCGCGGCCGCGTTGATCCCGGGCCGGCGCCGGGCAACGTAATCCCGCACCGTCGAATACGACAACTCCGTCGCCCCGTGCTCGTCTGCCAGACGGGCGAGAATCCTGCGGGCCGTGTGTCGTTGTTTCCTCGGCGCCGTCAGGTCATCGGTGAGCATCTGATCGATGACCGCCTTGAACGGATCCAACCTCGGCGAGGACCGTTCCGGGACCTTCCGAGGCGACGGCTCCGCCCGAGCAAGTGCTGCCCGAACCGTTTCGCGGGCCACGCCATGCCGACGGGACAGCTCCCGGATCGAGAGTTCCTCCACCCGCGCATCGCGTCGGATTCGTGCATACAGATCCACCCTGGACTCCATAACTGCCTTCCACCGCTGACACCACAGGGTCAGATGATCAACGGTGCAGGTGGACGTGAATCAGACCGTCACGACTCCCCGGCAAAACCCAAGGTGGTAGTCAATCAAGCCGTCCTAGTGGACTCCACTCAAGCTGTCACAGACATCGCATGGTGGAACACCACTCAGTTAGCTGACAAACAGACCTCCAACGCCACACCACCCCCTGTCCGCACCACAACGCTCGACGCCGTCATC
>JBKJLH010000009.1:0-12289 GCA_046597035.1 Lacisediminihabitans sp. | reverse complement strand
GTAAAGAGCTCGACGGGACGTCAACGCGCGGTCACCCTCGGCACGTGAGAGAGCCTCGGCACGTGCAAAGCCGTAAAACGACCCCTCCTCAGCTTAAACATCGAGGCCGGCGGACAGAATCTCTTATTCGAACGGGAGGATCGATCCCGCTTTTCTTCTACAGATGACAAAAAATAAGAAGATAGCTTGCTTCAGTCAACAACTGTGAGACCTGCGTACCCGATGATGGAGCGACCGGCAACGTGACCGTCGTCGCGCTCACGCTTCCGCTATCGGGTGGCGGATTGCGGATCCGCCTGCGCTTGCGTGGTTCGGCACCGAACCTTATGGCGACGGAGGATCCCCACCAGTCCCGTGAGCGGGACCGGTGGAATGCTGAGCCGGCCGCCATCATCCCTGGCCTTTGCAGATCCGTAACGCGGCATTGACTCTTATCGTTTTTTGCCTGTTCGTCGGGTCATCGCAGGTCGCTTCAAACCTGCCGTTGTGGGCCTTCGCGGCATATCATCGCTGCGATGAGGTCATCCGCCGTCCCTCCACGAAGGGTGCTTTCGCTCTCGATCTATTCTTCCCGCCAGTCAGGAAAAAGCAGTTGAACCCGGGGAGACCTTCCCCCTCCCCATACCCCTGCCCATGCCGATACGCCGGGACCTCGATCGAAGACACCGGCCGAGACATATAGGTACCGCGGAGATTCTTATACTGACTGGGTAGGGCTGGAGGGTTAGCGTAAGCGCTTCGTTCGTGACGCAGTGTCGTGACCGACTTCCCAAGCTGCACTCCGTGACTCCTATCACGATGGCACTCGAAGCGGCGGGATTCGAGGTCGAAACCGAGATCATCAGAGGCCACCGCACGACAGTTGAAGTCGAGGCTGGGACATCTCTTGCAAATGCTCTCGGTGTGGTCAGCATCCTTCCCGTTGCAACCGAAATCACCACACGTCATGCAGTCAGCTTGACCCTCAGCAGTCCCCGACTCCAGCGCCTTACACTGTTACCAGCGGCGTCGTAGGATTCACCACCATTTTCATCGGGCGTCGGTACGTCGTACCGCGGATGTGGTGAGCCGGTTCGGTTGCGGTGAAGAGCATTTGGTAGATGGCCGTGCAGTGCTCATTTTGGATCGAGGAGGGGCCGCCGCGTCCCCGGCGTTGAGCTAGAGGTTCGTCGATCTTCTCCCGGTCACGGGAGCGTCCATTTCGGTTTCGAGCGGACCTGGGGCTCAGTCCGCGATCCCTCCGCGAGGATCGAAGTTTTCGATTGGCCTCGCGGGGATTTTTTTTGGTTTTTTCTCGTCCACGCTTCCACGGACACCCAGCATTCGAAGGCATAAAGGAACAATGACCGGTAATTCGACCAACCGCTTTCGCAACTCGGCGCTCCTTTCTGTGACGAGCTGTCTGCCTTCCATAACGACCACTTCCGACATGATCGAAATGCGACTCTCGGGTGCCCTCGATCGCCTCAAACTGCGAAGCGGCTTGCTCCGCCGCGTCGCCGGCGTTGTTGAACGACGGAATTGGGGCCCCGGCGAGAGCTCGGACCTGGCGGCAATCTCTGCGGGACGTCAAGCCATGAAAGAAGCCGGGGTAGATCCATCGGAGATCGGGTTGATGATCAACACCTCGGTAACCCGCCAATACCTGGAGCCGTCTGTTGCTGTGCGAATTCATGACGGGCTCGGGCTGCCGAGTTCTGCGATCAACTTCGATATCGCGAACGCGTGCCTCGGATTCGTGACCGGCATGACGGTCGCTGCCGCAATGATCGATTCGGGACAGATCAAGTACGCGCTGCTCGTCAATGGTGAAGACGCCGACGCGATTCAAACGAATACGATCGAGCGACTGTCGCGGGATGATGTGGATCGCGAGGCCTTCATGCAGGAATTCGCTGCCCTGACATTGGGGTCCGGGGCGGCCGCCGCCGTGATGGGTCGCGCCGATGAGAACGCCGGAGGGCACCGTGTTCTGGGCGTCGTCACCCGAGCGGCAACCCAATTTCACGAAATGTGCGTCGGCAGTGTCGACGGAATGTTCACCGACGCCAGCGCCCTGCTGAAGGGCGGCCTTGATCTCGTCGTATCCGCCTGGAAAGAAGCATCTAGCGAGTGGGACTGGTCGATGATGGATCGCTACATCACACATCAGGTCTCCTCGGTCCATACCGGCTCGATCGTGCAAGCGATCGGTCTTGACCGTTCCCGGGTGCCAACCACATACCCCCAGCTCGGGAACATCGGCCCCGCTTCCATCCCGATCACTCTCGCCGCGGAGCAGAAGACGCTCAAGCCGGGCGAACGCGTGCTTCTGATGGGCGTCGGATCAGGGCTCAACACCGCGCTGATGGAGATCACGTGGTGAGAGAGGCGACGCTTCCAGCAGTGGAGCTGGTGCAATGGGATCCCCGTCTCTCCCGTCTCTTGTCAGTGAAAGGCGTGGGCATCGACGCTGGCACGGCTCGTGGCTGGCACTACATCGATACCGCGGATTCTCTCGAACAGATCGGTTCACCAGTTGCTGGCACCGTGCTCGCCGTCCACGGCAATCCGACGTGGTGCTATCTCTGGCGCTCAGTCGTGGCGCGCTCACTGGAGCTCGCTCGCGCGGGCGGTCCGGCATGGCGCATTGTGGCAGTCGACCAACTCGAGATGGGGTGGTCCGAACGGACTGGGCGAAGGCGAACGCTGGAGCAGCGGATCGGCGACCTTGGCGCTTTCACCGAGGAACTGGAGTTGCGAGGGCGTGTAGTGACTCTCGGCCACGATTGGGGCGGAGTCATCTCTCTGGGATGGGCGACGGAACATCCCGAATTACTCGCGGGAGCGATGGTCCTCAACACAGCGGTGCACCAGCCAGCCGGTAACCCGATACCGGCGCCTCTCCGAGTTGCGCGAGCCCGAGGGATGATCGCAGCGGGGTCGGTTCACACGACCGCATTTTTCGAAACGACCCTATCTCTCGCATCGCCCAAACTGTCACGAGAAGTGCGCACCGCGTATCGAAGCCCTTACCGCTCCGCTGACCGGCGTCGAGGCATCGGAGACTTCGTGTACGACATCCCCGTCGGCCCGGAGCACGTGAGCCATGCACGACTGGGACGTCTTGCTTCGGATGTCGCGCAGCTGAAAGTTCCGGCCCTCATGCTCTGGGGGCCGAAAGATCCGATCTTCGGCGACCAGTACCTCGATGATCTGATTACCCGGCTACCGCACGCCGACGTCCATCGTTTCGAGGGCGCCGGTCATCTGGTCATCGAAGACGCACCGGTCGCCGAGTCAGTGATGACCTGGATCGGCGACAAATTCCCCGAGGGAGTTGATCACGATGTACCCGGCACCGGTTCTGCCCCTGATGCTCGGGCAGACCACTTCACCCCGCTCGGCTTTGAGCTGGCACAACGGTGCAACGATCGGTCTGATGCCGTCATCCAGCCGGCGCTCCACGGTACCGGCGAGGTTCGCCGAGTCAGCTGGAAACAGCTCAACGATCGCGTGGGCCGCCTGGCGGCGGGCCTTCATCACATGGGTGTGCGCAACGGTGACCGCGTGTCGCTGCTCGTTACACCTGGCGCTACGCTCACCGCAGTCGTCTACGCATGCCTTCAGATCGGCGCGGTCGTTGTTGTCGCGGATGCTGGGCTAGGCGTGAAGGGACTCGGACGGGCAATAAAGGGGGCATGGCCGGAGTACATCATCGGCGAACCACGCGGCCTTGCTGCTGCTCGTGCTCTTGGTTGGCCGGGAGTGCACATTTCGACCACTCGACTTCGTCCATCGGTTGCCGCGGTGCTCGGTGTGACGGCCAGCCTTCGCGAAGTAATGGCTTCCGGGGCGCAGGAGAGTCTGCCTCCCTCGCCCGGTCCGAGCGATGTCGCCGCAATCCTGTACACCTCGGGATCCACGGGTCCGGCGAAGGGCGTCGTGTATTCGCACGGGCAGCTCTCTGCCGTCCGCGACGTGCTCCAAAACACGTTCTCGATTACCGCAGAGGACGGTCTCGTTACGGGTTTTGCGCCGTTCGCACTGCTCGGACCGGCGCTCGGGGCACGCTCATCCACGCCTGAAATGGATGTTTCGTCCCCTCGCACCTTGACCGCGCACGCCGTCGCCGCCGCCCTGCAAGCGACGGAGGGCAACGTCGTTTTTCTATCTCCCGCGGCGATTCTCAATGTGGTTGCGACGGCGGACGACCTCGACGAGCGCGACCGGGGATCGCTCCGTCAGGTTCGAACAGTGTTGTCGACCGGGGCTCCCGTGAGCGAGCCACTTCTCGCTTCTCTTGTTCGGCTGATGCCACACGCTTCCGCCCACGCGATCTATGGCATGACCGAGTGCCTGCTCGTTTCGGACATCACCCTCGAGGAAATGAGAGACGGTCCGGCAGATCGCATCCACAACGATGGCATCAACGTCGGACGTCCGATCGGAAACGTGGCCGTGCGAATCAGCCCGCTCGATTCTGATGGGCGCTCCACGTTGGAGCCAACCGATCTGCCCGCAGTGCTCGGCGAAATCCTGATCTCGGCCCCTCATCTCAAGGATCACTACGACCGTTTGTGGCTCAATGATCGGGAGGCGCTTCGCGATTCGCCCTCCGGAGAACGTTGGCACCGCACCGGTGATGTCGGACATCTGGATGTCGACGGCAGCCTATGGATTGAGGGGCGCCTCGCTCACGTCATGGTCACCGCTTCGGGGCCTATCGCACCGGTCGGTATCGAGCAGTCGATCGAAACGGTGAAAGACGTGCGCAGAGCGGCCGTTGTCGGGGTCGGCCCCCACGGGTTGCGGCAGTTCGTCGCCGTGGTCGAAACGGAGCCACGATCGCGTCGAGCGGAGCTGGCGGGCCCCTCTCTCGCCGCTCGTGTGAGGTCCGCAACATCACACCCGCTTGTCGCCGTATTTTCGGTGAACCAGTTGCCGACAGACATCAGGCACAACTCGAAAATCGATCGAGTACGACTTTCGGCTTGGGCGGACCGCATTCTGGCGGGTCACCGACCGACAGAACCGTGATCGTCGTCGTCACGGGTGCGAGCGGTCTTCTCGGACGAGCGGTGGCCGAAGAGATCGCCGCCCGCGGCCACGAGGTGCGCACTTTTCAGCGGCGCGCTTCGGGGCTCGCCGGACAGTTCAGGCTTACAGACAATCGGGGTTCGGTCACGGATCCGGATGCTGTGGCAGCCGTCATGTCGGGAGCTACGGCTGTCGTTCATCTCGCGGCCAAGGTCTCGCTCGCAGGTTCGAAAAGCGAATTCGAGCAGGTGAACGTGTGCGGCACCCGCCTGGTCATCGAGGCCGCGGAGGCCGCAGGCGTGAGTCGTTTTGTGCAGGTCTCGTCGCCATCCGTCGCACACTTCGGCACCGCTCTCAGCGGCCTCGGCGCTGATCCTGCTGACCCTGACCGAGCGCGGGGTCCGTATGCCCAGACGAAAGCGAAGGGCGAGCTGCTAGCGCTGGAGCGCGATCGCCCGGGCTTCGCGGTGGTTGCAATACGGCCGCATCTCGTTTGGGGCCCCGGCGACACTCAGTTGGTCGAACGTATCGTCGATCGCGCCCGGCGCGGACGCCTCCCGCTGATCAACGGGGGGACGGCTCTCATCGACTCAACGTACGTGGACAACGGCGCCACAGCGATTGCTGCAGCTCTCGAGCAGGCCGAGTCGGCACACGGACGAGCGTTTGTGGTGACCAACGGGGAGCCTCGGCCGGTAGCCGAACTACTCGCAGGAATCTGCCGTGCCGCCGGGGTCGAACCGCCCCACTGGGTTGTGCCGTCGGGTCTGGCACTCGCCGCCGGCCTAGCGGTTGAGCGGTGGTGGAAGATTTTTCCCGGCGCCGACGAGCCGCCGATGACTAGGTTTCTCGCGGAGCAACTTTCGACCGCGCACTGGTTCGATCAGCGGGACACGCGTCGCGCACTGAACTGGACGCCGGCCGTCAGCGTCGAGGAAGGTTTCACACTCCTCACTGCGCACTACGCGCGAATGAGCGCCGGGTCAGATCAGTAAGAACAGTTGCTCGATCGCTTGACTCGCTCCACAGGAAGGGCCTTGACCCGTGTTCTTGGACACGGTGTCAAGGCCCGAATGACGCAATACCAAGCGAGCACACCGTCGACTCTGGCGTCGGGAAACGGCAGCGCGGCGAGGTCGAGGCTTGCCTCGAAGCTCGTGTCCGGCAGCACTACGGCTCAGGCGGCAGCAACCGTGTCATACGCCGCTGTGGTCTGGTGCCGCAACCCGTCGCTCACAACATCGAGAGTAGCCGCGCGCTACCTCGAAGGGAGCCTTCGAGGTACTCGTGGAACGTCCCGATGGCAGTTCCTCTCTGGCGCTCCGGCAGCCCGTCTCATGGTGATGAACTTCTGCCTCGAACGTGTCGATAGAGGAAATTCCACCCACAACTCGCGAGGAGAATGACCTGTTTAGGAGTGCGTGGGCGTGATTCACGGAACGCAGCGGCCCTCGCATCCAGATCCGCTCCGCAATAGACAGGCAATCAGACGAGTTCACCGAACTTTCAGGGACTTGCGACAACCCGATGAAGGGCTCAGTCCGTCACTGATCGTTCGCTGTCGAATCCGAGTGATTCGTAGATTCGAGCTGCCGGGCTATCCCACGTCGGGTGAAAGCATGGTCGGTGAAGACGAACGCGATGAACGGTCGGTTCTCGAAGCGGGTGCAGATGACGGCGCCGGCGAGGACAATTTCGACAGGGGCTGCGAGCCAGCAGTTGCGGATTGGCTCGCCATATCCGCCCCGCGACGCGTTAATCAGTTCCGCAAGCGCCTCAGGGACAGAGCCGCCCTCATCGCGCGTGGTGCCCACGAAGGCGGAAGCCATCACTACCCCGAGTTCGGGCAGTAGCGCCTCCTCGATCACCTCGACAGGCAGATCGCCAGAGGAGACGGCGAGCCGACTCAGCCTGACTGTCATGAAAAGGCGTTCCCGCATCGAGATGAATCTTAGGCCGCGGTGAAAAGAAAACCAGTCGGCGTGCGAACGTCCATAGGCCGTTTCACTACCGTCATACGATTGGGTAGAGATTTTGTCTCGAACATGCACTCGCCACGGTCCGAAATATCACCCGGTGACCGCTCCGCAGACGGGCACCGATCCGGTCGCCTGCCTAGCTCGGCTCGATCACCCTGCGCATGATGCCCTGGTTCTTGACATCGGCCGCTCATATTTCAACCCTGCCCGCTCAAACATGGGGCGGGTGGCGTTGCAGCGGAAGGATGCCGAGATCTTGTTGCCGGGGATGTCTCGCGGATATGTCTCCACGATATCGCCGGTCGACGAAGATGCAGGTTATCCGGAACTCGGGGAGGACATCCACGCATTCCAGGTGCTCCTTGCGGTGCGTGATGCTCGGTAATTCTTCAGGGCTTGCCGAACTGTGCCCGGCCCACCGACGAGTCTCCGTCGAACAGCAGAGCCGCGTCGGCGCTACCGGTCGTGACCCAGTGCTTTTTTGTGGCACGGGTCTCTTCGATTGTCCGTGACGTGCTCGAGCCGGGCGCGGAGTGCTTCTCCCGGGGGAACCAGGTGCACCAGCAGTTGCCCATTCCGTCGCCACTATTCCTGACATACAGGGCGGCGAACGCTTCCCAAGTTTCGCTCGTCAGCGCCGTGATCGTTTACTCGCCCAGGGTGGGGCTCATCACGTCGACGAGTCGTCGTCCGGCCACGGCGTCAGGTCCACCTCGTTTCCTTCTGCGTCAGCGAGGGTCCACCCGCGTGGAGTGTTCGTTTCGTTCACGATGTGGCCACCGGCAGCCAACGCGGCGGTGATGCGCGCTTCGGCCTGGTCGCGTGGGACCGAGACGTCAATGTGGATGCGGCCCCGTTGCGGTCGTGTCGTATCCACCTGATGGAAGGTGACCCACGGACCGCGACTGTGTGGGTCCATGACATCCTCATCGGCGGACCGGCCGTAGCCGAGCACCGCGGCCCAGAACGGCAGCACCTCCGGAACGACAAGCGCATCGATCGAGACCCGTACCGACTGCACGTTGGTCGGGTCGGCCGCGATGCCGAGCCCACGGGCGGCCATCGAGATCTGCTGCGCCAGATCCACGTCCCGTTCGCTGATGCCACGGACTTCGTGCGTGGACAGGGTCACCACCACACCGGGGTAGCGCAGCTCGACGTCCGGATGATGGTTCGACGCATCGGCAAGGCGCCCGATGATCTCGACCAGCTCGACGCCCTTGGCGAATGAGCCGGTGGCAAAGTAGGTCTTCGCACCATCGAAAAGCACCCTCCAGTCCTCAACACCGTCGGATTCCTGAAACTGCCGGGCAGAGATTCGCTCGACCATGTGCGCCTCCAATCGGGGGATAGGTCAACACTGCTCTGTGGGGTTGTGTGATGTCAATCGGTTGATGGGCGGGTCGGAGCTGGGACACGTGATTTAGCAAATTCGACCATCTCAACGAAAAATAACTGCTCGGATGAGAGAAACCAGTAATCGTCCTAGTGATCTTCCGACTGGCGGGCTATCCGCGACGTTAACCAGTCTCATGGTCAGAATCGCTCGAATTACTGGGTTCTTGGACCGATAACTGCAGCAATCTCCCTGTTGCCGGTTCGCAGAAGTTCCGCAGATGATTCCGGAGATGAGCTTCGCGAATGCAATATCAGCTGTCACCGGTGGGACGCGGCCGGAGTGCATCAACGGCGAGCTCACCTGAGGATGAAGCTTGGCGGACTGGTCTGCGGTCGAGGGGTCCTCCAGCATCCATCAGGTCCTCACGGCCGGTATTGCGGATCAGGTTTTTGCGTTAGGGAGCAGGCATGGCATCGAACTTGCCATCGAGGACCCAAATCGTTACCACCTACGGCCCACCGTCACCGGCCACCTCCTGAACGACCAGCCGCAACCGGCACAACCAGGACAACCAGTGCAACCCGCGGGAAGCGAGAACCGCCGATCAGAGCTGCCCGTAAGCAGAGACACCACTCAAATCGAAATCAAACCAGCCCCAGAGCAATTCGGTGGATCCAGGCTTACACGCTGAGCACTCGGGGCAATCCGCTGTCAGCGTCGTCGAGAAGTCGACTGGGGAGCTGCCCAAGTTGCTCGCTCGGATCGGCCGTGTCGGGCGTGGCCAGTGGCGTGACGTTCACCACAGAATCGCGAGGCGAATCCGTGGTGCCGGTCGGGAGGAATACGTTGCCTGGCATCATCGCCACGGCGGTTTTTGACGTCACCGCCGCAACCAATAGCGTCGCCAATCGACTCTCGTTGGAAGAATCGGACTGAATGACCAGGACGGGCCTCCGGTTCGCCGGTCGGCCACCGACAGGTCGGCCAAGGTCAGCCCAGCTAACTCCACTGCGCTCGAGCAACACTCGTCGGTGCCTTGCGCTGGCACTCCTCGCCCGGCTTCGACGGCCCAGTCGTTGGGTTCGTCGTCACCAATTTTGGCCAGGGCTGCGTTGATCTGTTTCGTCGCGGAGGTGGCGTCCAGCTCATCCAGGTGGCTTCCGGCTGCGCGAGCAAAGAACTCTGAACGACTCATGCCCGGGTTATTCGCGCGGCGCGAAGCAGGATCGAATATTTCATCAGGGAGCGAGATGGCGGTCTTCACAGGCTGAGCGCAACCGCGTATTACTAACGCCTTGCATTGAGTGTTCTGCCAAAGCAGCATCGGAGATCGCCGTTCACGGCCCCGCGTTCCTCGCCGGAGCAGCTCGCCAACTGGAACTGACTGGGCCGGCGTTCGGTGGCTGAGCATCATGATCTCCTGTGTCGGGTCTGGGTTGTGCACACGATGACTGGTAGGGACTGCTCAGCAGTGTATTTTCCTGTGGTGACGCCCTGCCCCGACACTGCGCTGGTCTCGGCGGATAATTCAGCTGTCAATGGGACACATCGAATAGCACGGCACACCCGTTCGGGGGAGACCCCCTCTGGGGGCAGACAAAGGCATCATCAGCTCATATTATTTTCATTAGCACCATCGGGGGACACCTGGGTGGCGGCGACTTCGCGAGAGTCGTAAGGCGGGATACGGGGGTATGTCCGATCTTCTGCTCTCGCAGATACGAAGTCGTCGCTCCCATGGCTCGTGACGTGCAGCACTGGCCGAGCTCTCGCCATCCGCCCATCCCGCTGCCCCATAATGAGCGGATGATTTCTGTGACTCTTGCTCTGGAACTCCGGCTGGCTGGTGTGCGCTGGCGGCCCTCATCGGGCGACTCATTCGTGATCACCCGTGAGGGATTCGAAGGTGATATTTTTGTCGTGAGCGACATGACTATCGAATCCCACGAATTCGAGACCGGCACGATCCTGGGTTTCAACGGCACTACCGAGTGGGCGCTCGATTCCGTTGCCATCGAAGATGCTCTCTGGTTGCCGCGCGAAGACCAGCTTCGGCAGCTGCTCGGTGGTACCTTCGAGTCCCTTTCTCGCTCTCCGGGGGGATACACCATCGTGGTCACCGTTGCGGGCGAGCGCTCGGTGTGGGAGGTCGCCGAGCCGGCGGATGCCTACGCCTCGGCCCTCCTCCGGCTGGTGCGCGCCGCCGTCTGACGACAGCGCGAGGCCCCGAGCACACGGAGCGGAAGCACCGACGCTGGGGTCGGTACCGACGCTGGGGTCGGCACCGGCCCGTTCAGCGCTCGGGAAGGGTGATCGGCATGCTGGCCGTGTTGCCGTATTCACGTGAGCGGCGGGGGATGAAGAGGGCGACGAGTACGCCGGCAAGCGCAACAGCGCTGCCCATCGTGAAAATCATGCGGAATGCGTCGCTGGTGGGAATTGGGACGCCTCCGGCCATCACCAGGTGGGACGAAATGATGAGCCCGACGAGGGTCGCCGCCACGGTGGAGCCCAGGGTGCGCATCACCGAGTTGAGCCCATTCGCGGCAGCCGTCTCGTCGGGAGGTACCACACGCATGATGAGGGTCGGCATCGCGGCATAGGCGAAGCCCACCCCGAATCCGACGATGGTGGATATCAGGATGACGTGCCAGACCTCGCTGTGGAGCCAGACGGCGATGGCGAAGGCGACGGTGATGATCAGGCCGCCGAGAATGAGGCTGGTGCGTGGCCCCCCGGGAATTGGACAGCCGTGCAGCCACCGGGGACATCACGAACATGACAAGCCCGAGCGGCATGAGGCACAGGCTCGACACGATCAGGGTCTGGCCGAGGCCCACGCCGGTGATGGTTGAAGCCTCGAGCAGCACCGGTAGCGCCGCTGTCGTGATGAAGAACGCGAATCCGACCGAGATCGAAGCGAGGTTCGTGAGGAGCACGGGGCGCCGGGCGGCTACTCGGAGGTCGACGAGCGGGTCAGCGGTGCGAAGCTCGACGAAACCCCAGGCGAGCAGCACCGCCACACCGCCGATGAGGAGCACGAGTGAGATGGGACTGGTCCAGCCCCACTCGCTGCCTTTCGAAATACCCAGCAGGATTCCGATGAGCCCGATGGCGAAACCGATGGCACCGAGCAAATCGAACCGTCCGCCGGCTCTCAGAGTCGACACCGGAACGATGGTGCCGACGAGTACGATCGCGACGATCGCGAGTCCGGTGGCCAGCCAGAAGAGGTAGTGATAGTCGAAGTTCTGAGCGATCAGGGCGGCGACTGGGAGTCCGACCGCGCCACCCACCCCGAGGGTCGCGCTGACGAGGGCGACTGCCCCTCCGAGATGTTTCGGATGGATCACATCGCGCAGGATGCTGATGCCGAGAGCGATCACGCCAAGCCCGACCCCCTGAAACACCCGGCCGACGATCATCGGGATGAGCGTGTTGGAGAGTGCGGAAATGATCGATCCACCGGCCATCAGCATCAACAACACCATCACGACGCGGCGCTTTCCGTACATGTCACCGAGACGACCGCTGATCGGCGTGGAGATCGCAGCGGCGAGCAGCGTCGACGTGAGCACCCACGTTGCATCCGCGGTGGTCGTGTCGAGAAAATTAGGAAGTCGCGGGATTATCGGCGTCACGAGGGTTTGCATAAAGGCGGCGATCAGTCCGGTGAGAGCCAGCGTCGTAATGATCGCTCGGTCGCTCGGACGTCGAGTGAGCCTGGCCTGCTCGGCGGGGGTGAGCGAGGTCTCCGAAGAAGTGGGCATCAGCTCACTCTATGCGTGTCGCTCGGTCGCTCTGTGGTGGCGGTGACCGTGGCGGTGGTAGCGGTGGTGGCAGTGGTGGTGGTGTCGATTATCGGGACAGTGTGTAGATGCCCCAGTCGTCGACGTGCCAGTTGATCCAGCCGTTGCGGCGTTGGAGTGAGGCGGTCACTGTGAAGCTGTCC
>JBKJLH010000062.1:0-7826 GCA_046597035.1 Lacisediminihabitans sp. | reverse complement strand
GAGACCGGGGCCCTGGGTCTCGACATGCTCGCTGGCGCTCGCTACTCGACCGGCTCAGTCTCGACCGGCTCAGTCTCGACCGGCTCAGTCTCGCCCGGCTCAGTCTCGCCCGGTCAGCCCCGCCGTCGACTCGATCACGTCGGCCATCTTCTTCGAGAGAGCTTCGTAAAACATCGATAGCGGGAATTCGTCGGGAAGCACGGCATCCGTGAATCCCTTGGGCGGGCCATCCAGCGGCAGGTCGCGGTGTCCATCCACAATGCGCGCCCAATTCGAGGCGGGATGCGGTGTCAACGTCGCCGACACTAAAGCGTAAGCAGCGAGCCAGTGCGCGGTCTTTGGTCGATCGATCGATCGCCAATACAGCTCCTCGATCTCGCGCCCGAGAGCGATGACGATTTCCGGTACGTCCGCCCAGTCGATGGTGAGTTTCGTGTCGGTCCAGTGCAACACGTGGTGCTGATGCAGCCACGCGAAGAGGAGCTGGCCACCCACGCCGTCGTAGTTTCGCACCCGCGTGCCGGTGATCGCGAAGCGGAAGATCCGATCGAAGAGCACTGCGTACTGCACGAGTTTCGCATGCTCGCGTGTGACCTCGTCAGTATCTTCGGCGTGCTCGAGGCGCACCGCTTCGCGATATGCGGTGAGGTCGCAGCGCAATTCCTCGAGCGAGTACAGAAAGTACGGCATCCGCTGCTTGATCATGAACGGATCGAACGGCAGGTCACCGCGCATGTGTGTGCGGTCGTGGATGAGATCCCACATCACGAAAGTCTCTTCGGCCAGATGCTGGTCGTCGAGTAGTCGCAGCGCCTCCGCCGGCAGTTCGAGCTTCGTGATGACGGATGCCTCGCGCACGACGCGCCGGAAGCGCGCGGCCTCCCGGTCAGCGAAGATCGCTCCCCAGGAGAAGGTCGGCACCGTTCGCATGGCGATCGTCTCGGGGAACAGCACGGCCGAGTTGGTGTCGTAGCCGTCGGTGAAGTCCACGAAACGGATGGGCACGAACAGCTTGTTCGAATAGTCGCCCGCCTCGAGGGCCGCGACGAACTCCGGCCAAATCACCTCGACGATCACGGCTTCGACGAGACGGTCGGTACTGCCATTCTGCGTGTACATGGGGAACACCACGAGGTGGCGCAGGCCATCGATTCGATTGCGCTGAGGCTGGAAGACGGCGAGGGAGTCGAAGAAGTCAGGGACGGCGAAACCGCGGTCGCTCCAGAGTTCGAAGTCCACAGCGGCGGCAGTGAGGTAGGCCTCATCGTGCGGGAACACGGGAATGAAGGCGCGCAGGTGCTCGGCGATGGTGGCGACGAGACCGTGCGCATCCACGTGAAGAGTACCGTTCGGGATGCTTCCGTCCTGCACCTGCATCGGCCGCAGCGCAGTGACCGCTGCCTTGAGGGCGAGCCACAGCTGGCTCGATTCGACGGCCACCATGATTCCATCTTCGAGAACCTCGGGTTCCCCGACGATTGCGCTGCTGGTTGTTGATGCTGCACTGAACATGGTTCGACCTCCGATTCCCGTAAGAAATGGTGAAATGACGCAAAATGCGTCTCCCTCGAGGGTATCTGCGCAATCGCGCCGTTTGGTTGTCATCGGCGCGGGAATGTTGCATGGGATGCGGCCCGCAGCGCGCGAGAAGTGCGTTTGAGCCCAGATCCGCAGAGATACGTCAGCGAACTGGTCGTTCGGGCGACCAGTCCGCTGGATCGCCTGGGTAAGGGGCGACGCGCGTAAAATCTCGCCGTCATCACTCGATTCGGATTATCGAGGGGGTATTCCTGACGAAGAAACCGTTGCCGCATTTTCATGCGTAGCTCCACGGTAGCAGTATATCGGTCCTCCAAAAGGAGGACATGACCCCCCGTTCGGGGATCTCACTACTTCAGAGTTACCGTCCCGCCTTCGAGAGTCGCCGTCGGCACGCTGATCAGCCCCAGCATCCGCAGTGCGCCCTGGGCTGCCGCGCGGTCATGGTCGCGGGAGGCAGCGATGAGCAGCTGGTGGGACTCGCTCAACGCGCGGAAGTCCAGGTAATCGGGCAGATAGAGGCTACCGAGTTGGATGAGGTGCACCACCGAGTTGATTCCGCGCACCAGCGAGGGGTTCTGCGACAGGCCAACCAGATGATTGAAGAATTTGGCGTTAGCCATGGCGATCTTCTGCGGCGCGAGTTCGTGGACCTGCTCCCGCGCGAGCTCGGGGTTATCCCGTACTTCGGCCATCCGTTGAGGATCGAGGGCCCAACTCACGTGCTCGAGAAATACTGCATGGTCAGCGCGCATCCTCGCCACCAGCTCTGGGGTTGCGAGCGGGATTACCTCGTGGACGAGCGCGCTGTAAAGAGCGACCCAGACCACCATGGCATCCGCAGTCTGTTTGGGGCTGACGATCGCGACGCGGGTGAACCGGCTAGCGGATGCTTCGATGATGCCGATCTCGCGCAGGCGTTGGAGTGCTTCGCGCACCGGTGTGCGGGACACGCCGAGTTGTTCGGCGAGCTGCGAGTCGCTGATGCGCTGTCCGGGCAGCAGTCGACCCTCGTGAACCGCTGAGAGTACGCGGTCGAACACCGAATTGACAACGGGGCTCGTGGCAAAAGACTCCGCGCTAGTCTCGGCGGTCGCGGTGTCGGGGATCGGCACATCACTCACCCCTCGACTTTACCGGCGGCGTCACACCGGATTGGGAAATACCCCGATCGCTAAAAAATCATCGGTCGGTCGTCGTCGCCGTCCACGTCGAGATCGAGGTCGACCACGACGGGAACATGGTCGCTCGGCCCGTCACCCTTGCGTTCGTTGCGGTGGATACTCGCCGCAGTAACGAGGTCGGCGAACGCCGACGATCCCATGATGAAGTCGATGCGCATTCCCTCATTGCGGGGGAAGCGGAGCTGCTGGTAGTCCCAGAAGGTGAAGCCCTCCGGCACACGCGGGCGCACGACATCCGCGAGCCCGATTGTTTCGAACTCGGTGAGAGCGGCCCGTTCCGCAGCGGAGGTGTGGGTACTGTGCTCGAAGTCCCAGGTCGGCCAGACATCGGTGTCGAGAGGCGCGATATTCCAGTCGCCCATGAGGGCAAGAGGAATGTTGGGATGGTCGGCGAGCCAGACTCTCGTATCGAAAGCGAGCCGGGCCAGCCAGTCGAGCTTGTACGCGAGATGTGGGTCATCGAGGCTACGCCCGTTGGGCACATACAGGCTCCACAGCCGCACGCCCTCAACGGTGACGGCCATCGCCCGGGCCTCGAGCGGGAGGCTGCCCTCGACCTCGGTCTTACTGAATCCCGGTGCGGAGGGGAATCCGATCTGTACGTCTTCCATGGGTAACCGGCTGGCGAAAGCCACGCCGTTCCACTGGTTGAGCCCGTGCAGCCGCACCTCGTAGCCCGCCTCCTGGAAGAGTTCGTAGGGAAACTGGCTGTCTTTGCACTTGATCTCCTGCATGCCGAGCACGTCGATGTCTTCCCGCCCGAGCCAGTCGACTACACGGGCCGCCCGGGTACGGATGGAGTTCACATTCCAGGTGGCAACACGCATTCCCCCACTTTAATCGACCGCACCGTGTTTCCCCGATCACTGGCCGGCTACGTCCAGACCAGAACCGGCCAAGTAGAATCGGGGCCGTGACCGACGCCAGGCAGCAACTCATCGACTACATCTCCGAAGGAGCCGTCTTTCACGGTGACTTCACCCTCACCAGTGGCAAGAAGGCTACGTACTATGTCGACCTGCGTAAGGTCAGCCTCGACCACCGCGTTGCGCCGCTCATCGGCCAGGTGATGTTGGACCTGATCGCGGATGTCGCGGAGGTCTCGGCCGTCGGTGGGATGACCATGGGTGCCGATCCGATCGCCGCGGCAGTGCTGCACCAGGGGGCTGCTCGCGGGCTCTCCTACGACGCATTCGTCGTGCGCAAGGAGCCCAAGGATCACGGGCGTGGCCGCCAGGTAGAGGGACCGGATCTCGCGGGAAAGCGTGTGATCGTGCTCGAAGACACCTCGACCACTGGTGGATCCCCGCTCGCGGCGATCGACGCGCTCAAGAAAGTGGGTGCCGAGATCGCCGGAGTTGCCGTGGTCGTGGATCGTGACACGGGAGCCCGCGAGGTGATCGAGGCAGCGGGGTATCCGTATTTCGCCGCAATCGGCCTGGCCGACCTCGGACTCTCGAAGTAGGCAGTTACGCCATGGCAACAGACACCGACTCCGGCGAAGGAGCAGGGAATAACGCCGGTCCCCACCCGATCACCGCCCCGTTCGACTGGGGACTCGGCATCGCAAACGCGCCCGCTGCTGCCGAGCCCGTGGAGGTATCCGAGCCTGCCACCGAGCTCATCTCCCACAACGCGCGGCCTGCGCCGTACTTCAGCTCGGACTCCGACGAAGATGCCGACCCGGCGTCGCCGATCGATTCACTGTTCGGCGAGACCCGGTTCAGTGACTATGAGGACGAGCCAATGATCGGGCCGATCCCGGCGGAGCTCAATCCCTTCGCGAGCGCCAAGCCCGTGGCATCCGCCGTCCCTTCCCTCCAGCCGAACGAGACGCCAATCGTGGCGAGCCCCCCACGAGAGCCACCTGCTGCGATCTCGAAGAACCAGAGGCTGATGTTCTGGATTGCCGGCGGGGTTATCGCACTGCTTGTGCTCACGCTGCTCTTCGTGCTCGGCACAAAGATTGCGACGCCCGCGGTGTCGGTCGCTGTGGTCACGAGCGCGACGCCGAAAGCGTCCTCCCCACAGACTCCAGCTCCCGCGCAGAGCGGGCAGGCCGCGGTGGGACCGCACCTGTGGAGCGACCTGCGCGGGGGCGAATGCGTCGATCCGTATACGAACCCGTTCCAACTCAAGTACGCGGTCGTGGACTGCGCGGCACCGCATCCGGCGCAGATGGCGTTTCGGGGCACCTTCCCCGGTGAGGTGACGGCGGCGTATCCGGGTTTGGAGTCGCTACAGTCCCAGATCAATCTGTTATGCACCGCGCCGGGTGTCATCGACCTCGCGACCGCGGGTGCGTACAGCGATATCCAGTTTCAGGCGTCCTACGCGGTGACCGCGGACGAGTGGACGAAGGGCCAGCACGACTATTTCTGCTTCGTGAACCGAGCCGGTGGCGATCCGATCACCGGAAGCGTGGCGGGAACCCCCGCCAAGTAGCAGCAGCGACATCAGTGTCCGGCACTGCAGTGGTGTTCGCCCGTTGCAAATGCAGGAAGGTATGTAACGGGTGGGGCAGGTGTGCCTCACTGGCCCCATCCGTCACACTGGATCCTGCATTTCGTGCGGGTGGTCCTGCATTTCGTGCAGGTCTTCGCGCGTGTGGCCTCGCATTGCGCGGTGTGCCGGGGAGCCGTTCGACCACCGTGGCGATCGTCCACGAGCGACCGTCGAAGCGGGTGCCGAGGTTACTGCCTAGATCTCGTCGGACTCGATCGGTTCGGGTTCGAGCAGATCGGCGACACTGTCCAGAATTTCGTCGGGTCGGAACGGATACCTATCGATCTCGGCCTGATCGCTGATGCCGGTGAGCACGAGGATCGTGTGCAGGCCGGCTTCGATGCCGGCGATGATGTCGGTGTCCATGCGGTCGCCGATCATGCCGGTGTTCTCGGAGTGGGCACCGATCTTGTTCATCGCCGAGCGGAACATCATCGGGTTCGGCTTTCCCACCACGTAGGGCTCCCGGCCGGTAGCCTTGGTGATCAGGGCGGCGACGGCCCCGGTCGCCGGCAGCGGTCCGTCAGGGCTCGGCCCCGTGGCATCCGGATTCGTCACGATGAATCGCGACCCGGCCACGATGAGTCGAATGGCCTTGGTGATCGCCTCGAACGAGTAATTGCGGGTCTCACCGATAACCACATAGTCCGGCGCGTTTTCAGTCATGATGAAGCCGGCTTCGTGTAGCGCGGTCGTGATTCCGGCCTCGCCGATCACGAATGCGGAGCCGCCGGGTGCTTGCGATGCCAGAAAGTCCGCGGTGGCGAGAGCGGAGGTCCAGATGCGGTCTTCGGGCACATCGAGCCCAGAAGCTTTGAGCCGCGCGCTCAGATCCCGCGGTGTGAAGATGGAGTTGTTGGTGAGCACCAGATACGGCTTGCCCTGGTCTCGCCATTGCTGCAGCAGAGCGGATGCCCCGGGTACGGGATGATTCTCGTGAACCAGCACGCCATCCATGTCGGTTAGCCAGCACTCGATTTCTCCGCGATCGGTCATGCGCCCATAGTAGCGAGCACAGATATCCTTCACGTGAAGAGCGTGTGGGCGCGGTCAGAAGGAGACGACGATGACCGGGGTACTCGTCGGCTTCGCGATCATCGGGTTCATCATCGCCGTGGGATACCTCGTCGGCCGGATCGGCATCCTCGGTCCGAGCGCCGGTTTCGTGCTCAATCGCATCGTATTCTTCGTGCTGTCGCCGTGCCTGCTCTTCACCGTGTTGGAATCAGCGAAGGTCTCGGTGCTGTTCTCGTCGCTGATGGTGGTGTCGCTGGTCGCGGCACTCGTTGCGTTCGTGGGTTATATCCTCGTCGCTCGGTTCGTCTGGCGGCGGGGAGTGCCCGACATCGTGGTGGGGGCGCTCGGCGCCGGCTACGTCAATGCGAACAACATCGGTATTCCGGTAGCGGTATATGTGCTGGGAAGTGCCGCCTACTCCGCCCCAGTCGTGCTGCTTCAACTGCTCGTCTTCGCGCCGATCGCGCTGACGATCCTGGATGTCACCACCACGGGCCGCGTCTCGATCGGGCGCATTCTGTTGGGGCCGATTAGGAACCCGCTCATCATCGGGTCCGTGCTCGGGGTGATCCTGGCTGTGACCGGCTGGCATCCGCCGGATGCCGTACTGAAGCCATTCGAGCTACTGGGTGCTGCGGCGGTGCCGGTGGTATTGCTGGCGTTCGGCATGTCCCTTCACGGACAGAAGCTGTTGCAGGCGGGAAGCGGGCGGCGGGATGTGCTGCTGGCGTCGGCGATCAAGTTGATCGGGATGCCGGCGGTGGCCTGGCTGGCCGGACGTTTTGTGTTCGGCTTGCATGGGCATCCGCTGTTCGTGGTGGTGGCACTCGGTGCATTACCGGCTGCCCAGAACGTGTACAACTACGCCCAGCGTTATAGCCGCGGGGAGATCATCGCCCGGGACACGGTGCTCATCACGACTATCGGATCTATTCCAGTTCTCGTGGTGGTCGCAGCGTTGTTGGGGTAGCGAGCCGTCATGCCGGGGAAGTGCTCCTCGGGGTCGCCCTCGCCGGCATGTTCCACTCTCCAGCGGGTGCGGTGTTTATCGTCGTGATGCTTCGGGCAGAGGTGCGCGGGATTCTTGTGATCGGACCGGCTGCCGTTCCGCCAGTCCTGGGTATGGTCGAGACCGCGCCGCCGGGCAGGCGAGCCGCAGCTCGGGGCTCGACAGATCTCATCCCACATCCGGAGCCAGACCCGCAGGCCAGGGGGAATCGCATAGCGGTCTCGGCCGAGCGAGAGGACGGTGCCACTCTCCGGGTGGGTGAGGATCTGAGCGAAACCGGGGGTATCGGCCGCGACCATAGGTGCCGTTTCGATGTCGATCGTCCCGTATTCCTCGAGTATCGCTGGCTCCGTATCGGGGCCATCGAACCGCGTGCCGTCGGCGCGAGTGCCGTTTGCCCGGTGCCCCAGTCGTCTGCGCACAGGCACTGTGATGAGGACCCGTGCGCGGATAATGCGGCCGAGGTCGGGCAGACGCGGATGGTCGGCAGGCACCACGCCATCGATGAGCAGCTCGCCGAAGACATCCGCCCGCACTGGGGTAAGGGTGCGCGGCTCGATCGCCGACGGGAG
>JBKJLH010000168.1:0-7868 GCA_046597035.1 Lacisediminihabitans sp. | reverse complement strand
CCGTGTGGCTCAGTTTGTGCTTGTTCACGGTCGCCAGGCTTGGGGTAGCTCTCGGGATTCGTCATGCCCAAATTCTTGCTCGTCACACTTGGCAGATGCTATGCGATTAGTAGGAGCCTGCTGTACGGTCTGGCCGTTAGATGGGGGCGCATGCTGCCCAAATTCAGAACCGGTCAGACTTGGCTGCTGACCTAAAATACAGACCGGAAATCGTTCCACTTACGGGCAGTCGTTGAGTGTAATAACGTCAGCAGGCTCGTACCACCTAGCTACTGTCCGGGTTGCACCACTGGAACCTGGACCATAGCTGTCTGATCGGTCTTCTTCGGCGGTGTGCCCGGCCATGCGCCGAGGTGCTTTTTTAGGCTCACAGAGTCGGTGATAACGAATGATGGCTGGTCGGCGAACGTCACCAAGTACTTCCAGCCGACGGTTTTCCCGACCGCGTCCAAGTTCACCTGGGGCGTGGTGGTGAGCACGATCCCGATGCCAGCGGTGGGGTTGTGTTCATTGATTGACCAGGTCGTCGAAATGAGGTAGTCGATAAACGCGGCGGTGTTTTTGGGTTGAAAACCTGGTTTCAGGTCGATCTCGACTTTTTCTGTCCACTCTTTCTGGAAGCCGTTGTAGGCGCCCTTGAGGATGAATTTTGCTGACGCTACGCCCGGTACCGCAAGGACTGTTTTTCGGGCCGATGCGATGCTTTGCCCCTTTTCCATCGGGTTTGAGCATCCGCCCAGTGTTATCGAGAGCAGACACACCAACACCAGGCAGACACCTGTGACAGCCCGACGTCTCAGGGGCCCAGCGCCAGTGAAGACTGTCACCGGTGCACCGCGGCGTCGTCGAGGACGGTGAGGGTGAGGGTGCCGCCAAAAAACCTTGTGGTGCTCGGGTCAGTTCTCATGGTCGGGTTATTCTCACCGGCAAAAGGGTAGCCGGTTCGGTGCACGGTAGTCCACGTCTGCGGGTTGGTGTCCTTATCAAGAGGGGATGCCGGTGCCGGCAATTTTTCTCGTCGCGCCTCCGCAGCTCGACAACCCTCGCGGGCATATCGGCTCGAAGTTTGCCGGGGGGATATCGCTTCGCGCGGCCTCGCAGATGCGATTCGGCAGGTTAGCGAGGACACCGGGTGTGCGTTCTTTGACGCCAACTCCGTCACCGGCAGCAGCACCGTCGACGGGGTGCATCTGGATGCCAACCAGCATGAGACTCTCGGCCGCGCGCTCACTCCCGTCGCCCCGGACCTGCTGTGGAGCGCGTGAGCCGCACAAGTCACCTCTCAGTCCCTGGTTTCGTCCCGCTAACCGTTCGTCATACGGACATTCGATCGGGTCGATTAGCGGTCTCGACCGCACTCTGGGGAGCGCATGAAATTTCGCGTAATGACAGTCGCACCCTTGCACTCGAAAGAACGGCACGAAACCTTGGGCGGTTCACCCGGGTTTTTGGAGTGAACGCTGCAGCTCGGTTTGGGTCGAGAGCCCTAATTGGATGTGTTCTACGAGCTCAAGCCCGGGGAGCTAGCCTCGAGGAGCGTATTAAGTTCACGTGCTTGGAGATCCTCTGTCGGTTAGGGCCGATATGTTCTCGAGTTGGCACGGCGCACCGCCGGGTTGCTGAGGCTCAACGCCGACCACTTCGGCTCGTGCAGTGTTCTCACAGGCGCCCAGGGTTTGCTTCCGTTTCGTGAATCATGTTCGATCTGTCACTTCAGTAATCCTGCTCAGCGGCGCGATACTGGCACTCACCGGGTGCTCGCACGCCGCATTCGCCACCGATACCAACCCCACCTCGTCGGGGACACCGCCCGTGGTCGTTGCGATCGGAGACTCGATTATGAAAGGTCATGGTCTCTCGACCTCCCAGGCGTGGCCAGCGATGCTCGCGGCATCCAACAACTGGGCTCTCACCAACCTCGCCTGCGACGGAGCGGGCTTCCTCGCACTCGGTGACAAGAGTGACTGCGGGGATCACTTCTCCGGACTCGTGGACCAGGCCGTGGCGTTGCATCCGGCCCTCATCCTCATCTCAGGGAGCAGCAACGACCTTGGCACCGACAACGACCTGTTGCGGACCGAGACTGTCGCTGTGGTCTTGAGCCTGCGCGCCAAACTCCCGACCACGACGATCGTCGGAATCAGCACCGTATGGGACGATACCGTCGCCCCCGACCAGATGGACGATATCAACGAGCAGGTGCGCACGGCACTTCGGGAAGTGACGGGTACCTACCTCGATATCGGTCAACCCCTCGCCGGCCACCCGTCCTGGCTGCAGCCAGACCATGTCCACCCCACCGTGCGCGGGCAACAACAGCTCGCCGCGATGATCGCCGAGGCGATCCGTAACGCGAAGCTGTCAATCTAGCGAAGCCCCACACGCACGTGATTGCCAAGCCAAGCGATCTCTCCAATTCCAGATCTGTGACATCTCATGTCGTTGAGGGGATATCGACAGTTACCCCGCCTCCAGTCGATGAAATGAATCGACTGCGGATACTCGCACGGGCGTGCAGCTCCTCTAGAAGGATGGTCGCGGTCCGTTGGACATCCCGCACTGGCCGATTTCGTCTGCCAATGCTCTGCCCGCAACGCAGCCGGATAAAAGGCGAGCTTCGACAATGTTGACGGAAGCCAACCCAGCGTCCTCGGACCGTTCCGCTTGAGTGCGGGCATTGGTGTGCGCGGTCTGTCCAAGAGATAGTTTTTGGCTATGGAAGCAAAGCGCGTCATTGACCGGTCGAGGCCTCATTCCTGGCAGCGCTGGGAGCTTCTATCTGGAGCGGTCTTGATCCTTGTTTCCTCAGTTTTTGGCGGCGTATTACACAACGACGGTTTCGGAACTCTCTGGATCGCCCCGGGTACCGTGGCCCTGATTCCTGGGATAGCGGTCTTTATCAGAAACGTGCGCAATTGACCGTTGCCGCCTGACGGCATCCGCAATCGCAAATAGGAGTTGTCTTTCGCAATTACCGTTCGGCTTGCGGGTGGCATTGGCTTCGCGTCGTTCCCTGAACAGTCGTTGTCGCGCAAGGTGTGAATTCGTCTCGGATTTTATTCGTGGCTGGGGATGGCGGCCGGATCTATAGGTTTGGATATCTGAGGGGTCGGTCAGTGCCGAGCGCGTCTTGCTGTTGTCGGGTTTGGGTGGCGACGGTCTGGGTGACGACGGTTGCGTGGCCGGCTTGGCGACACGTTTTTCTGGCCCGTCCGGCTACCGGGCGGGAGACGGCGAGGCGTCAGGTGGTGTGACCCACCTGCTGCCTCGTCGGCGCTGGCAGAGAAGCGCTTTGCTCGTGTTCAACCTCATAGTGTGGGGATCCAGGTCTGGGTCACGCTGATGTTATGCGCTCGGCTGAGGCGCGGTAGTTGGCCTTCCTGCTGGGATGCCGGGTGCCAGCTCGGCGAGTTTCGTCTGGGCGGCAATGGGGATGTTGTTCGTGTTCGTGGTTGGGGTGTCCTCTTCGTCCCAGCCGGCGGGATGTGCGAGTTCGCGGTCGCGGAAGCGTCCGATGAGGGAGAGGGTGAGGCCGAGTATGGCCCAGCAACCGAGCGCGATCCACGACTGCGCGGGGTTCGCGTCCGGAAAGTACGACTGGTCGCGCAGCAGGGTAGCTGAGGCGCCTGGTACGAACCATTGTCCGATGATGCCCCATGGGCCTGGCAGGAATTGCACTGGCGCTGTTGCGGACGAGAGGGGGTTGCCCACGAGCATGGTGATCACGGCACCGACTGCGATGCCGCTTGATCCGAGCAACGCCGTCGTTCCGACGATGAAGACGCCGGTGGCGAAGAACGCAAGGGCCGCGGCGATCATGTTCATGAGTACTGGGCCCTGCAGGATGCCGAACCAGGGCTGCATGATCGACACCACGATCACGCCGACCACGACCGCGTAGACAGTGACTGCTGCAAGGCGACGCCGGGTACCCGATACGAGCAAGGAGATTACGATGCCGCCTATGAGCCCGCCGATCGTGAAGGGGAAGGCCGACGCGCTGATACCTGCGCCGCGCGGGTCGGTGTTGGCGAGCGGGACGACGTCGGTGAGCTTGACCGTCACGGTCGGCACAGTCGGTGCGGTGTTGTGTTGGGCGGAGCCGGAGTGCTGGAGCACTTGCGCGGGGTCTTGTCCGGCCGTGACCGCCTGGGTGGCCGCCTGAATCGCTGACTTTGTCTGCTTTTGGATCTGCCCGAGCTTGGTGTTGACCCCCGCGATGATTTGGTCATCGATCTGTTTCTGCAGCTTCGACTGCACCCCCGTCATGATCTGTGTGCTCACGAGGCTGGACGCGGATGCTGTGAGAACCTCGGGTGCATCGCCGCTGAACACGATCCCGCCCGCGTAGGTGCGGTCCTTGATGCCTGCAACAGCCTCGGCCCTGCTGCCGACCGTGGTGATATCGAACGTGTTTCCGCTTGCCTTCAGCGCCTTTTCGAGCTGTGAGACCTGTACGGATGGCCCCGTGACAGCGATCGGAAATTCCTTAGCGACGGACGTCACCGACGGCCAGAGGAACGCCAGCACAACAACGCCTACGGCTAAAGCTGCGCCAACTCCAAGTAAAAAGACCCGGCCCCACCTGGTGTGCGGAGTCGCGTAGGCCGGCTTTGGCCCGGCGAGTGGATTGGTCATGGGATTGTCTCCGATCAGGGATGTCTTCGGCGCCCGAGTGGACGCGAATGGTTTGGACTCAACGTCGAGGGGTGTCGATGAAACTATTCGCTATACAAAACGAATGTTCGTTCTTTATAGTAGGGGATGCAGTCGTGATCTGCAATAGCGCTTGATCCGCCGGACAGAAATTTCGACCAACTGCGAACCAGCAGCCATATACGGTGTCAGATGGCACGGCGGGGCCGTGACAATTCGCCATTGGCGGAGTTGACGGCACAGGTCAGCCGTTATCTTGAAGACTGATGAGGAGGAGAGGTACATGCCGAAAGTCAGCGACAAGCATCGCGAGCAGCGTCGACAGCAGATTCTCGCGGCGGCGCTGCGATGTTTCGCTCGGAAGGGATTCCATGAGACCTCGATGAGTGAAATAATCGCGGAATCCGGGCTGTCGGCCGGGGCTATTTATGGCCACTTCACCGGTAAGTCTGATCTCGTTGCCGATGCAGCGGCCGAGGTGTTCTCGAGAAATGCGGAGGCGCTTCATGCGACCCGCGGATCAGGCGGTGAGCCGGCACATCCGCTGGATTTCGCCGCCGGAATCACAGACAGCATGATCGGCACCGTGGGTGGATCAGTACTGCCTCTGCAGGTGTGGGGTGAGGCAGTCCTCGACGACGACGTACGACAAGTGTTCGACGTGGTGTACGGCAGGCTACAAGTGGGGATCCGGTCGCAGATATTCCTCTGGCTCACCGAGGTTAAACATCTCTCGGCGAAGCAGGCAGACAGCCGCGTAGACACGCTGACTACCGTCACATTGGGACTACTGCAAGGCGGCGTCGTACAGTCCGCACTCGTGCCGAAGTTCGATCGCGGCGCGTACCTCCGCGCAGCGCATCCGATCTTCGACACAATCCCAACTACCTATCCGCATTCGGAATAGTGAGGCATCCCAGTGAAGGTTTCCCTTCCGGATGCGACTCTGCGCAGAGCGAGTCGCACTCTCAGCTCGTTTAGCGGGTCCAGTGCGCACATCAACGTGAGTGCCAGGGGATTCCTTCCTCCTGGATGGCACCACGAAGCAGTTCACGAGCATCGCCGACGGCCTGAAGGAGGCTCTCCTGCTGGATGCCCAGCTGGGCGACAATGACGTCGATCCTTCGGAGTCCGGCCGTGCTCAGTAGTTGCTTTTCGTTGGTAACCCATTGGCGACGGTGGGCCAGGATCGCGTGAGCGGTGTGGCAGGCCGCTTCGCTCAGTAGGCCCGCGCATTGCGCAACGCGACCGTTCCGGGCGTGACTCTCCGCATAGTGGAGGGTGTGGTCGGCATGGCCCCACCAGATTCCAGGTGCCGCTTCTCGAAGCGCCTCCGGATAGTCCCACTGCGGCAACTGTCCTCGTAGCGGCTTGTTGATTCCGAGTTCCGCGAGCAGGATGTAACTCGGAAGTCCGGCCTGATGGAACAACAGCGGCTCGATTGTGAATTCGCCGCGAAGCGCGGCCTCGTGAATCTCGTCGATGAGTCCGAGGTCACGGTAGTGAACGTCGATCAGTTGTCCGTCAACGGTAAGTTTGCCGCCGCCGTTGAATACTCGTCCCCATCCGCCCAGGTCGCTCAACTGTCCGGGCCAGCCGAGCTCCCTGAGGGCTTGCGGGTCGAAGCTTCCACGGTAGTAGATCGCCACGTCCCAGTCGCTGTCGGGCCGATTCGTTCCTTGTGCCCGGGAACCGCCGAGAGCAACGCCCTCAACTCCGGGCAGGCCGGACAGTGCGTCAGCGACCTGTTCGAGAAACGTGTTTTCGAGATAGTGATCGGAGGAAGGCACCACAGCTCCTTGAGTTGCAGGATCGATCAACTCACCCGCGGGGATGGAGAGGAGCGGAATCACTGCTAACGGATCAGGGCGCTTACTCTTTCACAGTGCTGCGCTGCGACGCAACAACGAATACGAGGGGGTAGCGATCCTCCACGGGATATCGCCCCGGTGAAGGTTCGGCTTGCGGTGACTCGATGCGCTGGGAGGCGCGATGTTTTGGCAGCAGGGCAATGTTCATCCTGGCTAGGACCCTTCACGAAGTGGGGCGGCGAACATTCTGCCTTTGAGTCGTCAACTCAGGAGGATTGAGGTCATGACGTTACAACACGAGCTGAGCCGTTTTGATGCCGCCGTCGCCGAGATCGCGCCAGAGGTACTCGAGGCTATGGGATTGGGGCTCAGCGACAACGAAATTGACGAGCTTCGACGAGCGGTCTCTCCCTTGCACCTCAGTGCGGATATCGAGGCGCTGTATCGTTGGCATGACGGAATTTCCTTTCCTGTTTTCGGGGGCAAACGTTTCCTGCCGGCCGCGGAAATCGTCCGGGATAGAGCGTTCCACGTTGACGTTCTGGAGCGGCCACCGGCCTGGTTGCAATTCACTGACGGTCCTAAATTTTACTTCGCCACACTTGATCTGCCTGGCTACGACCCGAACCCGGCCATCTGGAGCGGGGACACGCATGACATCATGCTGCGTCGTATGCACGATTCGCTCGAATCGATGATCGGGTCATTCAACGAAATGGCCTTCGACGCGTCCGAAACGGTGCAGCGGCGGAAGGAGCTCCTCCTTGGGGGTCTGCGCGATGGCGGTAACTATCGACTTCAGCGCAGCCCGGGATCCTTCACCTACCCGGACCCGCCGGATGGAACCTACATAGTGTTGTTCGATGAAGGGACGCCCGAGTTATGGCTTCGTTCGCTTGGCACTACTTCAAGAGACCTGCAGCCGCGCGGTGCGACGATCACCATCGCTGAATTGCGTCTGGCCGCAAGGAAAGGCGAGGTGTTTGGGACTGTCCAGGGTCGGACAATAAATGTCGGGGGCCCCATCACGGCTATCGGATTCACAATTGATGATGGAACCGGGACAATTCGTCTCGTCGCTAACAACAAAGTCACCCACCTCGGCCCGATCTCCCAAACCAGGGTTGAGGCCGACGTCACCATGGCAGAAGACGGCAGTTGTCACCTCCTCGCACTTCGCCGCTCGCCAGAATGGACGACGTGAGCGCCAGCGACCGCATCTATCCGAATCGTGTTGCCCAGCCTGTTCGCCGATCTGTCGCACTAACCATTCCGCTTGCGGGAGTGTCATTAGGTCAGTCGTTCCAGAGGGGCCGAACTGCTGATGCGAGGGACAAGATCATGTCGGCGTCGATTGCGGTGTGGGTTTCCTTGATTCCGCCATTTGGCCATTGTGTGACG
>JBKJLH010000021.1:0-3043 GCA_046597035.1 Lacisediminihabitans sp. | reverse complement strand
TCGCGCGGCCTGGCTATCAGGCCGATGACACGAGCCACGTGAGTTCGCAGCTCTTCTGCGAACTCACGTCCTACGGCCAGATGGGCCTCATTCGCGGGGATCACGAAGGCCGCGATCGCCTGCCCGGTTATCGGGTCAGCAACTCCTACCGCCGCGGCCTCGCCGACCTCGGGATGCTCCAGTAGCGCGGACTCGATCTCGATCGTCGACAACCGGTGACCCGACACGTTGATCAAGTCGTCCACCCGGCCGAGCAGCCAAATATCGCCGTCGTCGTCGTACTTGGCACCGTCACCGGAGAAGTAGTAACCCTGGTGCGCGAACCGCGCCCAATAGGAGTCCCGGTAGCGCTCGGGGTTGCCCCAGACTGTGCGCGCCATTCCCGGATAGGTGCCGTCGATGACGAGATAGCCACCGGATCCACGCGGTACCTCGACACCATCGTCGTCGACAACGAGCGTGCGCATGCCAGGTAGCGCGCGAAGTGCGGATCCAGGCTTAAGCGTGGAGACTCCGGGAAGCGGTGCCATCACCGCCGCGCCGGTTTCCGATTGCCACCAGGTGTCGACGATGGGCGCGTGTGAGCCACCGATATTTTCGTGGAACCACACCCAGGCCTCCGGGTTGATGGCTTCGCCGACCGAGCCGAGCAGACGGATGCTTGACAACTCATACTCCGACGGCACCCCACCCGGAAACCAGGACATGAACGTGCGAACCAGGGTCGGAGCGGTGTAGTAGGTGGTCACGCCGTAGCGCTGGATGATCTCGAAGTGCCTCGCCCGGTGAGGCGTATTGGGGGTTCCCTCATAGAGCACCGAGGTCACGCCGTTCGAAAGCGGACCATACAGCACATAGGAGTGCGCGGTCACCCAGGCGAGGTCGGCCGTGCACCAGTACACGTCAGTATCCTTCGCATCGAAGACGGCCCAGTGCGTCCACGAGGCGTGTGTAAGGTAGCCGCCGCTCGTGTGCACGAGCCCCTTGGGCGTGCCCGTGGTACCCGAGGTGTACATGATGAACAGCGGCGTTTCGGCGTCGAAGTATTCCGGATTGTGAACGTCCGCGGCAGCATCGACCGTTTCATGCCACCACACGTCCCGGCCGGGTGTCCACGGGATGTCCGGGGTTTCGTTTCCGGTGCGACGCACGACGAGCACGTGCTCGATGCTGCCGACGCCGCGGACCGCGGCATCGGCGGTCGCCTTGACCGGCACCGCAATGCCGCGCCGGTATTGGCCGTCGCTTGTCACGAGCAGCTTCGCCCCCGTGTCCTCGATGCGGAAACGCAGCGCCTCAGCCGAGAAGCCGCCGAAGACGAGGGAGTGGATGGCCCCGATGCGGGCGATTGCGAGCGTGACGACCACCGTCTCGACGATCACGGGGAGGTAGACGACCACTCGGTCACCCTTCCCGATACCGAGCGCGGTCAGGGCGTTTGCCGCCTTCGAAACCTCACACTGAAGCTCCGCGTAGCTGAGCGATCGCCGGTCACCCGGTTCGCCCTCGAAGTGGAAGGCGATCCGGTCTCCGTTGCCGGCTGCGACATGTCGGTCGACGCAGTTCACCGCCACGTTGAGCGTGCCTCCGGCAAACCACTCCGCTCGCGGGATCGACAACTCACCGGACTCGGTGGTGTTCGTGGGGTCCCAGTGGTGATCTGTGTGCCACGGCTCCTTCCAGTCGAGCCTGGAGGCCTGCTCGACCCAGAACGCGACGGGGTCAGCCGCGGCGCGATCCCACCAGCTCCCGTCGACATTGGCCTCGGCGGCGAATTTCTCCGGTGCGGTGTAGCGCCGGGTTTCGTTCAGCAGGTTGTGGATGGTCTGATGATCGTCGAATGTATTCACCTTAGGCCGCCACGTTAGACAGAACGCACCCGGTAGCCAGCCCCCTTGTGTTCATCGGGAAGTCGGTCGCCCCGGCCGTGCAGCTTGTTGCGCAGCGTGCCATCCACGTACTCGTCCGGGTAGGCACCGCGCGCCCGCAGTTCGGGGATCACGTGGGTGACGACATCCTCAAAGGTGCCCGGGGTGATGGCGTAGGCCAGGTTGAAGCCGTCCACATCCGTCTCCTCGACCCACTCCTGCAGGATGTCGGCAATCTCCACGCCAGAACCGACGATGAACGGGCCGAGGCCGCCGATTGCCCCCAGCCTTGCGATATCGCGCACCTTCCACTCACTGCCGTCTTCATTCGCCTCCTGATAGTTGGCCACGACAGACTGGATCGCGTTGCTCTTGACATTTCCGATGGGCTCATCGAGGTCGTACTGGGACAGGTCGATGCCCATCCAGCCGGACATGAAGACAAGCGCGCCCTCCTCGCTGGCATACGTGAGGTAGTCACGGTGCTTGGCCTGGGCCTTCTCCGAAGTCTCGTCGGTGATGATCGTGAGAAGCGTGTAGACGCGCGCAGAGTAGCGTCCGCGGCCAGCAACTTCGAGAGCATCCCGGATCTTCGTAACGGTGGCCTTCAGCCCGGCCTTGGTCGACGCCGCGACGAAGATCGCTTCCGCATTCCCGGCAGCGAAGTCGATGCCTCGGGAGGATGCCCCCGCCTGGTAGATCACCGGCGTCCGCTGCAGCGACGGCTCGGAAAGGTGGATGCCGGGCACCGTGAAATGCTTGCCCTGATGGCCGATCTCGTGCACCTTGCTCGGGTCGGTGAACACCCCGGATTGCCGGTCACGGATTACCGCGTCGTCCTCCCACGACCCCTCCCACAGCTTGTACAGCACCTCGAGGTACTCGTCCGCGTAGTCGTAGCGATCATCGTGTTCGAGCTGGTCTTCGTTGCCCATGTTTCGGGCGGCGGATGGCAGGTAGCCGGTGACAACGTTCCAGCCGACCCGTCCGCTGGTCAGGTGGTCGAGGGTCGACATGCGCCTGGCAAACGGATACGGATGCTCGTACGCCGTTCCAGCGGTCACCCCGAACCCAAGATTGTCGGTCACCAACGCCATCGCCGAGATCAGCAGCACCGGGTCGTTCACCGGCACCTGCGCGCCGTGCCTGATCGCGGCCTCGTTCGAGCCGCCGTA